>DASUPR010000335.1:0-9195 GCA_036281015.1 Pyrinomonadaceae bacterium | reverse complement strand
TGGCCATCGTTTTTGCGTGAACGTTGAACTACTGCGTCGCCAGTATCACTTTGATATCTGTACGCCTGTTTTGTTGCCGTCCCGCTTCGGTCGTGTTTTCCGCGATCGGGTTGGCGGAACCCCGGCCGATGGTCTGGAAGCGTGTCGGCGGAATGTGCGGGAAGTTCTTGACGATGTAGTTTTTCACTGACTGCGCGCGGCGCTCGGAGAGCGACACGTTTCCGGAGGCCGAGCCGGTGCTGTCCGTGTTGCCTTCGATACGCAGAACCGTGCTGCCGAAGGACGTCATCGTCTCGCCGAGTTTGTCGAGCAACAGATACGAACCGGGCATGATCTCGTCAGAGCCAGGCGTGAATTGAATCTGGATCTGTTGGTGCAGAATCGGCACGTCTTTTTCCGACGGCGCTTTCGCGACGACGGGCGCCTCTTCGACTTTCTGTCCCGGATAGTAAGAAGCGACAGCTTGCAGGAAGCGAGTGTCGGCCCAGCCTTTGGCGTCCACGGGCTTGTTTACGAGTCCTTTCTTGCGCCAGATCACGTAGGCCGTATCGAACAGTGTTTCGTAGTGGGCGCGTGCTCCGGTTAGACCGTAGAACTGCGCGTTGTCGGCGTAAGGCGTGAGTTTCAAGCCCGACAACATGCCGGAGACCGTGTCGCTGTCGAGTTTCAACGCGCGTGCGACGACTTCGTATGACGGATTCGGGTTGCTCTTGATCATCTCGATGCCGTCGAGCCAGCCGCGAACGAAGTCGCGCACCGTTTCCGGCGCTTGATCGATCACGTCCTGACGCGCGCAAAGCGTGTCGGCGATGATGTTGGTTGCGGCTTGAGTGGAAACGAGAATATGCGCTTCCGAACCACGGTTAGCGACTGCCGCTGACAGATCCGGTTCCCACGTCACAGCGGCGTCAACCTGTTTCGCTTTGAAGGCTGCGGCTGCGGCAGGCGCGTCGGTGAAGAAGACGATGTTCTTTTCGACGTTGGCGCGATCTTCCGGAGACAAGCCCGATTGCGACAAGAGATAGAGCAACAGGAAGTGTGACGGCGTGAACTGTGTACACGCGATCTTGTGACCTTTTAGATCTTCGACTGATTTGATCGACGAGAGGGCAACGATGCCGTCACCGCCACGCGACCAGTCCTGCATGATGATCGACTTCGCCTTCTGATTGTTCTCGGCGAGAATCGAAGCTTCGCGGGCCCAGTTGTCGACGGTGTTCCACATGATGTCGACCTGGCCGCTGCGAAACGCTGCGAGTTTGGCGGCGGGATCTTCGAGCAGCACGAACTTCACGTCGACGCCGTATTTGTTCTTGTAGTTCGAACCGCCGTTGGGGTCCATGCCGTTGTTGAAGACGATACCGGGCGCGTGTCCGGCCCACGTGTTGATGCCGACGACGAGCGGGCGGTTGAGGCGGCCGGAGCCGAGCGAGATGCTGCTGACGCCGGTTGAACCGGCGTTGCGATCGGGGTCGCCGGGGGCGTTAGTTAGTTTGTCGAAGTCGCCCTTTGAGTCTTCGCCGGTTTCGCGTTCGCCGCCGGCCCACTGTTTAATTGCATCACCTTTGTAGTGCCAGGTGGCGAAGCCGATCACGGCCAGGACCACGATGGCGATAAAAGCCTTTGCCAGGGGAGTCAGTCTCATTGGTCACCTCGTCAAAATTTGGGCTTTGAGTCCCCAGGGTTGAAACAACCCTGGGCTGGAACTAGCGAACGCCTTCGGCGTTGTGAGTTACATCGTCTTGTTCTGTGTGGCTTGTTGGGCGGCTTTCTTGGCTTTTAATTCTGCCAACTGTTGCTTAGCCTGCACCTCACCGGTTTGATTACGTAGCGCCGCGAGACGCGAGTCGAGTGAGGACTCCGATAGCTCTTTGCCGAGATTCGCTTCGGCGATGGTCGTCTTGATGTGCTGCCGCACGTTGTCGAGCGCCTTCACTTCCGCGTCCACCGATAATCCATCCAACTGCTCCTGAACCTTGATGCGGGCCTGCGCCGACTGCATCTTCGCCAACATCGAATCACGCTCGCTCTGCAACTTGCGAATCTCCGACTGCACTCCGAGCAACGACGTCTTCGCCGAATCAGCGTCACTGCGTGCCGTTTCCATCTCGGTCTTCAACTCGGCAACGTCCACAGCCAGTTGGTTCTTCTTCTGGATCAGAATGACAGCGAGATCGTCCTGGTTAGTTGAAACAGCCGTATCGAGCTCGGCTTCGGTCTGGGCCAGCTCGGCACTCGCGCGTTTGAAACGTTCGTCCAAATCTTCACGGCGGCGGATGATCCCGGCAGTGGCAGTCTTGAGTTTGGAATATTTTGCGACCATCGAGTTGATGGCGTTTTCGTAAGCAATCTCGGGATGCTCTTTTTCGATGTCCGAAATCCAGAGCGATAGGAAACCTTTCCAGAGGTTAGCCAACCGTTTCCACATAGATTTCTTTCCTTTCTCTTAACTGGCCGGATTAGCCGCCGGGCCGGAAGGATCGTGGAGCTTGGGAGAAGCCTTAACGACACTCGCAACTTTGTCGCGTCCGAAAAACTCGAGCACCTGTTGAACTTCAAGCTTCTTATCGTTGCACACCTTGATCAGGTTTTGCTGTTCTTCGACACTCTGCTGCATCACGGTACGAATGTTTGTGATCTCCAGTTCATATTGCTTGATACGCGCGTCTGATTCCTGGATGAGTTTTTCGTTATCGGCGGCGCAGTTGCGGATGTAGCCGTCGAGCGCCTGAATCTCTTCCGCCGTCGCCTCGATGATCTTTTCAATCGGCACGCCGAAGGCTTTGAGCGAAGCCTCCACGATCTGCTTCTTCACGGCGGCGTCCGTGCCTGCGGGCAAGCTGCGCAACAACTCGGTGGTGCGCGCAACGCGTTGCTGTTCCTCTTCGTCGACACCAGCAGCGACGAACACTGCGGCAAAGTCGACCTGTCCGCCGGCCGGCGGCGGCGGTGCGGTTTGAAAAACGCCTTGAGTTGGCGACGGCGTCGAGTAGTTGTCGGGAACCGAAGGGACGTAATCAGTCGCCACGCCAGCTTCGTTCTCGGGTGATTCGATTTCCGTGGGCGTCGATGGCTCGTCGCGTTCGATAAACCAGCCGGCAACTGTCGAGCCCCAACTTTTCTTGTCACTCATAAGCGGGTTCTACTCCTGAGCAAACCGCGAAAGCTTACCATAGGTCGCGCCAGCCGTCCGCCGAAAAGTCCGGCCTTTTGAAGGAGACTAAACTCAAGGCTTGTAATCTGTTGCGTGTGGGATTAATCTATGCGGACATCTCTCCAAGATTTTTTCTCCCCCTCTTGCCCAATCCATGTTGCGAGCTAAGTACAACCTAAACCCCGGTCACCCATCTTTAAAGGGAGCAACGAACATGAGAGTATTCTGTCCCGAACACAAACGAGGTTTTTTCTCTCCGCGCCAGAGCCCCATCAAGTGCGAGAATCGCGGCCACGTGCTTGGCGAACTCGATTTTGAAGGCGAAGGCAGGCGTCCGGCCGAGATCCGCTGGCAGTACTGCTGCAACTGTGAACACTTTTGTCCCGTCGATTTCGACCAGTACGGTCTGGACCGGTGTCCGGTCTGCACGCGACGAAGCTCACTCCTCTATTTATGTGATCGTTGCCACGTAATTAGTTTCGAGTCGAACACGCCGCTGCAAACCAAGAATTTCACACTCAATGCCGACGGCGTGCCGGAGCCTTCGTGTCCCGGTTGTTTGCGTTCAGCCGCGGCGGATCTGCACGAGCACTTCTGCGACCTGCTCAACACGACTTTCATCACCGCGCTCGACACTTGTCCGGTTTGCGAAGAGCGACTGGACGTTGCGCCGGCGTTTCCGTCAACAGTCGCGCTTTACCTGAAACGCACGCGCGCCGCGAACAAAGTCAACGTCACGTTTGATTACGAGACTGAATCGTTCGTGCCGGTCGAAGACGGTGAGTTTGTCGTTGTGACGAGTAGCGAACCCGCGATCGTGTTACCGCGTGCGCCGCGCTTCGGCAACCGCCGCGATTTTTACGAGTACTACCAGGATTACTACCACTGTCCAAAACCGGATGCGGGTGAAGTACAGATCGTGCAGCCCGCGACTGTTGTTTCCACGGCGAGTGGTTGGGGGCTCGAGACGATGGGCGTGCTGGAGGTGTTGTTGGACCAGCCGAAGCCGAAAGCCGTGCCTGTGCCCGTGCCGCCGCCGGTCGTTCCAAAGGTGGCGCCGCCTGCGCCGAAAGCCGCGCCACTGGTGCGCGAAGAAGTTATCGTTCCGAAACAACCCGAGCCGGCTCCGACTCCGCTGGCCGTCAAGGATGAGAACACTGAGACTCCGTGTAGCGAATGTGGCGCGCTCGTCGAAAGCCGTTACGCGTTCTGTTGGAAATGCGGCAACGCGCTGACGCCCAACAGCAAGTCATCGCGCGGCGGTAATCCATCGCGCGGAACGCTGTTGTCGTCGGCAATGGGGATCGACGATGACGAGTTGACGGTGCAACACGAAATGCGTCCGGCAAGCTCGTCCATGTTTCCCTGGACCACGACAAAGCAATCCGAACATCCGTCTTCAAGCCGTGGATCGGTTTTGAAGTTGATTGGTATCGGCGGCGTCGCGTTCCTGTTGTTGTCGTTGGGTCTGTTTGGCCTGACGCGTTCAGCCGATTCGCAAGCCGGTTCGGAGACTGCGACTGCAACCGCGCCTGCGCCACAGCAAACGGTCGCCGAAACGACACCAGAGCCGGTGAACAATGCGCCGGTAACCGTTCCCGCACAGCTCGTTAACGAAACAAAACCGGAAGTCTCGCCGTCGGTCAGTCCTGAAGATGAACTGCTGGCGCGGCTGCGCGAACGGCGAATCACCGCGACAAATTCCGAGCGTCCAAAGATCGTTGAAGCGTTTGCGAAGATCGAACGGAAGTATCCCCGCGATTATCGTTTTCCTTACGAACGCGCGAAGCTCGTCGTGAAGGGACAGCAGTCTGGCGCGCGCAACGAAGCATTCAAAGCGTTGTCGATCGCGGCTGAAAGAGCCATCGCCGCGGGCAAAGCGAACGAGATGTTGAGCGGGCTGGAAACGGACAAAGCCGGCGATTTTCACCGGCTTGCCCAGGGACGTCAGGAATGGACGCGTCTCGTCGTTGCGTTGCGGCGCAAAGACACGAGCCTGTTAGCTAACAAGACTCAATTTCAATAATCCGTGTGAGTCCGCGTAATCTGCGGCTCATTTTCTCCGGAATATCTCAAACACCGAACCGGTATCGATCGAGACAACAAACATGTTGCCGTTCGGACCGGTTTGGAGATCTGTGACCGTACCGAAGTTTCGCCCGATCAGCAGGCTCTCGCTTTCAGTCAGATCGTACTTGCACAAGTTGTCCGCGACGCGATCTTCCAGCCGTGGATCGTCAACGCCGATCTTGAGCCTGTTGCCCGTCAGATTGAAGTGAAACAGGTGCCCACCCTCGAGGAATGGCCTCGCGCCACCGACAAACAGATCGCCTTCGAACTGTGGTCCAAGAGCGCGCCCGCGCACGAATCCGATCGCGCCCGGATCAACTGCAAACTTCCAGCTAAACTCCGGTTCGCTGTAGTGCGAACCCGGCAACACGAACAACCGTGCTAACGCTTGCGCCGGTGTATCGGCGAGCAACTCCGGCGACCAGCGCAGTTGCTGCAAACCGAAATACGGTGTGCCGAGACACGGATCGCTTTCCGGACTCGTCTCGATCGCTTTGAACTGGGCGATGCGATCCGGTGGACCCATGATCTGTACCCAACCGGAGTTGAAGCCCGGATCGGCGCGATTGAGTTCGGAAAAACTGTCGTCACCATTCTCTTGTTCCCACAACGCTCCGGATTTTGGATCGAAGTCCATTCCGAAACTGTTGCGCAAACCGTAGGCAAAGATCTTCTGAATGTTGGCGCCGACTTCTGCGTTTGACATCGAAGCGCCGGCGCTGAAGAACGGATTGTCAGTTGGCGTGGTGCCGTCGGGATTCAAACGCAGAATCACGCCGGTGAGGTGTGCATCATCCGGTTCTGGACCACCGAACTGATCGTCGGGTTGCGCCGGGCCAGGGCAATTCGCAGTTGGACCACAGGGAAGATTTTGTAGCTGCCCGCGCCGGCCGTTATCGCCGAAAAGGATGTAGAGTTTGCCGTCTGGTCCAAAACGCAGGACGCCGCCGTTGTGATTACCGCGTGCCGGTTGCGCCTCGTCGCCCTGGTTGGGCGGGACGGGTGCGGCGTCGTTTTGAAACGCACGCAGCATGATGAGAGTGTGATCGAACGTCAGGGTTGAACCGGTCCACACGAAGCGATCGACGCGATTACCGAGCAAAGGCACTTGCAGGATCTGATCCGTGTCGGCGGCAAACATGTTTGCATCGAGGCATCTGATTTCGTCGGGGAAGAATGGATCCGCGGGCGCACCGGTGCTGCGGCAGGTCCAGAAGAGATACACGCCGGGATTGTTCGGGAAACTCGGGTGCAAAGCGATGCCGAGCAGGCCGCGTTCGGAGGCGAAGTTCACGCCGAGATCGAGCACCGTGCTATGGACCGCGCCGTTGACGATTCGTTTCACCTGGCCGGTGTTCTTCTCGAGGATCAAAAAGTCGTTGTTGCCGATAAACGCCATGCTGATCGGCGTGACGAGATCGGAAATTGTTGTGCGCACGCTCAGGTTTGGCGCCAGCATTTCCGGACCAGCCTGGGCCGAGACCTCGTTGCTCGCGACACGTTCGCCGAGAGTCAGTGACAACGCAATCAATAACACCGCAACACAAACAACTACACCCTTGCTCATGCTCTTCCTCCCACAGAAAAGACAAACGTCTGCTTGCAGATGCACGTCTGCTTGAAAGATGCGGGGGCGTTTGGGGAACGCTTCAGTTGTCTAAGCGGGTGTGACTACGTCGGGACGGGGAACACTTGCGCGCCGCATGATCGCGGAACTCTGTCCGTTCTTTGTGTACAGGGTGTCGCGAAGATATTACTTCCGCGCGATTTAAGTTCGGATCTGTGGCTCAGTTTTGTGGAATCTGTGGCTCAGTACTCCGCGAACGCGTCGTCCGGATAGCAGTACAGCCAACGTTCACCTGGCTCTGCCGACGCGATCACCGGATGTCCCGTCGCGTGTGCATGTTTGGTGGCGTGTCGATTCGGCGAACTATCACAACACCGCGTCCCGCCACACTCCTGGCACGTCCGCAAGTGCACCCACGTCGAACCGATCTTCACACACTCCTCGCACACGCGTTTCCTGGCGTGTTTGAGTTCCGTGATGGCGTTGATATGAAGGCAAGCTTCTGGACTCATAGTATTCCCCTGGCTCTTTGATGAAAGTCAGAGCTTTGTTCAGCGCTGACGGCACATAGTATTAGTCTAACCCCAGCACTTTCTCAAGAACTGCGCGAAACCTGTTTTGCTGTTACCACCTCGTGTTCATCACAAAATGCGGATCATTCTGCTGATCTCGGCAGGTAGATATCGAATCCCACCGTGGTGGTCCGCCAGAAGAATGGAAGGACCTCTTGGTCTTCCCGGTAATACACCCATCCGCAAGGTCCTTCGCCCTAAGAATCGGATACTCAACCCTCTCCCACGTGTTGTTTACTCTTAAAGGCGGGCGAATAAACGCTCTCACTTCGCCACTTGCCCCACGAGCGTAATCTCACGGCGCTTATGAGTTGATCGAGTGCAGTGTAGTTGGCTAGGCACTCAACAGCCTCTCTTTGGCCTGTTCAAGAGCGGAAGTCACTTCGTCCCAGCTAAGCTGCCAAGACGCGCCCGTTGGCAGAGGGTAAAACTCCAATCGGAGAGTGCCGTCTTCCTGGTTCAGTTCGGCCCATTGGTTGTTATCGAAAAATATTTCGGCCACATACGATACACATAAACGTGTGCAGGCCATTCGCTGACGGGAACAGCGTAACCCCCTGGTGCCGAGTTGCCAAAATGATGGAGTCTTTCAATCGCTTGAGGCGGCAACATGCGCGGAGATGACTTAAATCCCGACCTTCCATGCAGAGAAAAAAGTCCGGAGGTTGACTCATACTAAAAGGGTGGGTTACACCTGACATCCTGGTTATTGTACCGCTTGAAGTCGGGCTACCGAAGATTGTTAAAGTCGGAGAGAACTCCTCATTATGCGACAAAAAATTACATCGTGGACCAAGCCGACACGTGTCGGGATCATGCTTCTACTGTCATTCACAACTGCCACAGCGCAGCAGGTGGTGCGGATCACGGAGCCGGCGGCGATCAATCCGGCAGAGGTGAGTATCGCGATCAATCCGGCGAATCCCGACAACATGATCGCGGCGTCGCTGCAAATCGGCCGTCCGCCGAAGCCACGCGCCAGCAGCTATCAGTACATCACTTTCGACGGCGGCAAGACCTGGGCTACCGTACCCACTCCAAACTCCAGCAACCTGGTCCAGGGCGACGATGTCGTCGTATTCAGCAGCGACGGCGTCGCGTATCACGTTCATCTCTCTTTCGACGGCATCCGCCAGACGCGCCCGCAACGCGCGGAGAACGGAATGATCGTCAACGTCTCGAAAGACGGCGGTAAGACGTGGACCGACGGCACGCCGGCCATCAATCACGTCAACACCGTCACTCCGTTTGAAGACAAGCCCGGTATCGTCGTCGACAACGCGCCCGCATCGCGGTGGAAAGGCAACACCTACGTCGCGTGGACGCGATTCGATGTTTACGGCAGCGCCGATCCCGAACACCGCTCGCAGATCTACTTCACCCGCTCCACCGATCAGGGCCAGACGTTCTCGATGCCGTTTCGCATCTCCGACACCGGCGGCGATTGCGTCGATAGCGACAACACGGTCGAAGGGGCCGTGCCGGCTGTTGGTCCAAACGGCGAGGTCTACATCGTCTGGGCCGGTCCGCTCGGTCTGGTGTTCGACAAGTCACTCGACGGCGGTCTCTCGTTCGGCAAAGACAAGGTCATCGGAAACATTCCCGGCGGCTGGGACTTCTCGGTGCAGGGTCTCCAACGCGCCAACGGCATGCCGAACACCGCCGTCGATCTCAGCAATGGACCAAACAAAGGAACGCTCTACGTTAACTGGATCGACGCGCGCAACGGCGACCTGGACGTGTTTGTGATGTCGTCCCAAGATGGCGGTGAGACATGGTCGCTGCCAGTGCGCGTCAACGACGACAAACTCAAGAATGGTAAGGAACAGTTC
>DASUPR010000334.1:0-7305 GCA_036281015.1 Pyrinomonadaceae bacterium | reverse complement strand
CGTTGGTGGGATTCTGAAGTTCTTGTTTAAGGGTCGGCGTGCCGATG
The DNA here is from genome assembly GCA_036281015.1 of Pyrinomonadaceae bacterium. Taxonomy (GTDB): domain Bacteria; phylum Acidobacteriota; class Blastocatellia; order Pyrinomonadales; family Pyrinomonadaceae; genus PSRF01. The sequence continues at coordinate 7,258 of DASUPR010000334.1, read as the reverse complement.
GTTAAGGTGAACTCTCAATGCGCGTGCGTGCAACGAAGGGGGCGCGCGTGTCGTCAGAGTGGTTGAGAGAATTTAGATGGTGCGTTAGCATTCAGTTCGTACCTTCAAGCGGTCAGCGCGAAACGAATGAAGACGACAAAGTTAAAAGACCTATACGCCTGCGCGCGCTTCATCCTTGTCGGCTGTGCTCTTCTTTTCGTCAGCGCGACGACCGCGGCGGCGCAATTCAGCCAGGAAACAACGCCGCGCCCGCCCCGTCCTGACAGCCCTACTCGCGATCGAGATCAGTCCCCGCTCGGTAACTTCGAAGAAGAGATTCGCGCAAAACGCGCGATCAAGATGGCCGAGAAGGACCACGAGGAGAACCTCAGTCGCGCAAAAGAGATCGGCGATCTCGCCAAGCACCTGCAGATAAACCTGAAAGATAAGACTACGATCGATCGCGAGTCGATGAAGAAGATCGAGCGACTCGAAAAGTTGACGAAGAAGATTCGCAACGAAGCCGGCGGCCAGGACGAGGAAGTAAAAATCGTCGATCGCCCAGCTGACATCACGGGCGCTGTCAACCAGATCGCCGAATGCGCTGAGTCGTTATCCAAAGCCGTGCAGAACACGCCGCGCCAGGTTGTTTCAGCTTCGGTGATCGGCAACGCTAACGTTTTACTTGAGCTGATCAAGCTGCTGCGTGCTTTCGATCCGCGACCGTAATCACATGTCACTTTCTTCATGGCTCCTCCTGCTGTTCGCGCTCCTGGTAATCAGTGCTCTTCCCACGTTTGCTCAAGACGACGACGTGATTCGCACGTCCACCGAGAACGTCGTGCTCAATATCACCGTCACTGACCAGAACGGCCAATACGTCAAAGGTCTCAAGGCTTCCGACTTCAAAGTGTATGAAGATGGAGTTGAAGTAAAACCCGAAGCCGTCGCGAGCTTCTCACTTCAAGAATCACCTTATGCCGCGGTCGTGCTGCTCGACAGTTCCGGCAGCATGGAAGCCCGCTTCACTCTCGCGCGTTCGGCAGCGATCAGGTTTCTCGACGGGTTGCGCCCGGAAGACGTCGCGGCGGTTTATCGTTTCGATTCGAAGGTGGAACGCGTTCAGGAGTTCTCGGGCGGCAGAGATCTCGCGCCGATGGCCTACGCGATTCGCGCCAAGGGAATGACGAGCCTGAATGACGCGATCGTCGAAGCGTCGCGCACACTCGCCGAACGAACAGAACATCGCAAAGCGATCGTGATCCTTTCCGACGGCATGGACACGTTCAGCAAAGCGTCGAGCGACAAAGCAGTCGAGAGCGCACTGGCGATTGGCGCCAGTATCTTTGCTGTAGACATGTCTGACTTGCAACTGGGTGGTTCAGCCGCGCGTCAGGGCGCGCCGCAGTTAAAGAGTTTTGCCGAGAAGACCGGCGGCCGATTCGTGGCCACGCCCGGCGGACAAGCTTTGCGCGACGCATTCGCCGGCATCGCTGAAGAGTTGGGCCATCAATACACGCTCGCTTACCGGCCGCTAAACAAAGCTCGCGACGGCAAGTGGCGCAAACTGGAAGTGAAACTGAATCGTGAGGATCTCACGGTGCGCACGCGCAAAGGTTATCGCGCGCCGAAGAAATAGATTAGCGACTTGTTTTGGTAAGCGACTTATCGCGATGCCGCTCGAAAGCGAGATCGATCAACGTCTCGAGCAACTGCGCAAAAGGTAGACCTGAAGCCTGCCACATCTTTGGATAGCCCGACACCTCAGTCAGTCCCGGCATTGTATTCAACTCGTTAATAATCAATTCGCCACCGTCACGCGGCAAAAAGAAATCAACACGCGCGAGGCCTGCGCCGTCAATCGACTGAAACGCGCGGATCGCCATCTTCTGAATCCGCGTGGTCATCGCTTTCGTCAACGGCGCCGGAACAACAAAACTGACGTTGCCCGTGCTCGAATACTTCTCGGTGTAATCAAGGAATCGCGCCGCTTCGTCGTAAATCACATACTCGCCGGGCAAACTCGCTTTCGGTTCGTCGTTTCCCAGCACCGCGCACTCAATCTCGCGCGCAACGACCTCTTCCTCGACAATGATCTTGCGATCGTATTCCGCGGCCAGTTCAATGGCCTTCGACAAGGATGACTTATCGGTGGCCCTTGAAACACCGACCGATGAACCGAGGTTCGCTGGCTTAACAAAACAGGGAAAGCCGATTTGGCGGATGACGTTGCGAATAATTTTCGCTGAGTCCGCGCGCCACTGCGAACGCAGAAACCAAACGTGCTTGCAGATCGGAAGTCCCGCTTCGACAAACAACGACTTCATCGCCACTTTATCCATGCCGCACGCCGAAGCGAGCACGCCACAACCGACATAAGGCACGTCGGCCATCTCAAGTAATCCTTGAAGTGTGCCGTCTTCACCGTAAGTGCCGTGCAGCGCCGGAAAAACCACGTCGAGCTTTTCTGCTACGAGCGGTTGCGTGTCACGTTGAAGTGAAATGAGACCTTTGTGAGATGGATCGCCGAGGAGTGCGATGTCGCCGGTTGTTGCTGTTGCCGACGAAGCGAGCAGCGGTTGCACAGCGGCCGGTAAGAGTCGGGCCGAGTCTGCGGGCGGCAGCCACTTCCCTTCCTTCGTGATCGCGATCGGAACCACGTCAAACTTTTTCCGATCGATACTTTCAACGATCGCTCGCGCCGAACGAATCGAAACTTCGTGTTCACCCGACCGCCCGCCGAAGATCACTCCGACGCGAAGCTTTTTTGCCACGCTAATTGGCCCAGCCTTCTACAGAATTGTTTTTCCCAGAGCCGAGAGGATTAACTCTACACCCAACTCGGCCGTCTTGTTATTAACGTCCAGCGCCGTGTTTATCTCGACGACTTCCAGCATGCGCATACCGCCGTGCTCGGCAATCAACTCCATTCCGAGATGCGCTTCACGATATGTCAGTCCGCCGCGAACGAGTGTGCCTGACCCGGGCGCATCGCCGGGATCGAGTGCGTCAACGTCGAACGTGACCGCGTAACCCGCACTGCCTTTCGAAGCGATCGCGAGCGCCTCGCGCATGCACGCGCTCATGCCGCGTTCGTCGATCTCGCGCATCGTGAAAAGGCGCATGCCGAGTTTCTTGATCAGTTCTCGTTCACCCGGATCGACGTCACGTGCGCCGACGTGTGCGCACAGAGCAGGATCGAGCTTCGGAGCAAACCCGGCGACGTGCGTCAGTTCCCGTACGCCGAAACCGAGCAAAGCGGAGAGCGGCATTCCGTGAATGTTTCCCGACGGAGTTGTCTCGGGTGTGTTCATGTCCGCGTGCGCGTCAAACCAGATCAGTCCCAGGGTTTGTTCGCGTTTGCGGTAATGATTGGCGGCGCCGGCAAACGATCCGATCGCGATCGAGTGATCGCCACCGAGAACGATGGGAAATTCGTCGGCTTCAAGTATCGCTTCAACTTCACCGGCGAGTTGTTCGCACGCATTACTGATCTCGCGAACATACTTTAACTTTTCGGCTTCTTCCGGAAACGTTTGCGGCCGTTCGAGCCGCATGTCGCCTAAATCCCGAACCGAATAGCCGAGCCGCGCGATGCGTTGATTAAGACGCGCCACACGCAACGCCGCCGGACCAATGTCCACGCCGGCCATGCTCGCGCCGTAGCCGAGTGGCACCCCCAGGATCGTCACCGCCTTTTTCGCTTCCGTGCTCATACAAAAATCAACTACCGAAATTGAATCCACCGCCTCCGCCACCCTGGCTCGGGAAGAACGGCTTCAACAAACCAGCGAGCGCCGCGAGATTACGCGTCTGAATCAGCAACTCGCCCGGTCCGCTAAACTCCGCTACGATGCCCTCGCCGCTCATCAGGCTGCGGAAGAATCCCGACGCGGCTTTGCGCAGCGTGTACTGCATCGAACCTTCCCACGCGACGAGATGGCCGGTGTCGACCACGTAACGTTCTCCCGGACGCAACTGCTTTCGATAAATCGCGCCGAACGACGACACGAGCAATAGTCCCTGACCCTGCACGAGCAGCACAAACAATCCCTCGCCCGAGAAGAAACTCTTCGCGCCGCCCCACTTCGTATCAATCGACAGACTCGCGTCACCCGCGAGATACGAACTCGATTGCACGAAGAACGGCTGGCCCGTCAACTCGATCGCAGCGATGTCACCGGGCGTGCCCGGCGCCAGTGTTAATTCACCCGGCCCCCCGCGCGCAGTAAATATCGAGAGAAACGCCGACTCGCCACCGGCCGCACGTTTGATCGCGCCGAAGATCCCGCCCTTCATCTGCGATTGAAGTTCTATGTTAGCTGACATCGACACCATCGCGCCCGATTCAGCCTGAATCGATTGCTCAGGCTGAAGCTGCAACACCGCCAGCGAGAACGATGGTTGATGTAATACCTGATATTGGTAACCTCTTCCCTGTCCGCGCGAATCCTGATCAATCTGCATCTGTCACTTCTCCTCCGCTTACGGCCTGATGCGATAGAGCATTCGCGGAAACGGTATCGTCTCGCGAATGTGCTCGATGCCGCACATCCACGCCGTGCAACGCTCAATTCCCATCCCAAACCCGCCGTGCGGCACGCTGCCGTAACGGCGCAGGTCGAGATACCACTCAAACGCTTCCTGCGGTAACTGGTGCAACGCGATCTGCTCTTTCAAAAACTCGAGCGAAGTCGCGCGTTCACCGCCGCCGATGACTTCACCATAACCCTCCGGCGCGAGTACGTCGACTCCCAAAGCGAGTTCCTGCCGCTCCGGATCGCGAGCCATGTAGAACGCTTTGACCGCGGCCGGGTAGTGATGGACCATTACGGGCTTGTCGAACTGGCTCGAAATATAGGTTTCGTCAGGTGCGCCGAAGTCTCCGCCCCATTCAAACCTAGCTTCCAGCGCGCCTTTTTCAAATCCTTCAACCAGCATCTTAACTGCTTCGTCGTAAGAAACACGCGGAAACGGCGGCACGATCGCTTCGAGTTTACTCGTGTCGCGTTCGAGCACTTTCAGCTCTTCCTGGCGATCTTCGAGCACGCGCGCGGCAATGTAGGACAGAAACCTTTCGGAAAGCGTCATCACGTCGTCGAGCGTGGCGTAAGCCATCTCCGGCTCGACCATCCAGAACTCGGTCAGGTGGCGGCGCGTCTTCGATTTCTCGGCGCGGAACGTTGGTCCGAAACAATAAGTCTTACCGAAAGCGGCCGCGGTTGCTTCGTTGTAGAGCTGGCCTGACTGCGTCAGGTACGCTTTCTCGCCTTCGAAGTAATCGACCTCGAACAGCGTCGTCGTGCCTTCACACGCGGCAGGCGTGAAGATCGGCGAATCGGCAAGTGTGAAGCCGTCGTTGTCGAGAAAGTTTCTTACGGCCTGCACGACTGTGTGCCGCACTTTCAGAACCGCGTGCTGACGCCGCGAACGCAGCCAGAGGTGCCGGTGGTCCATCAGGAATTCCGTGCCGTGTTCCTTTGGCGTGATCGGATAATCGTGTACCTGCTGTAGAACTTCAGCTCCAGTGACGTCGATCTCGTAACCACCGGGCGCGCGGCTGTCCTCACGCACGGTGCCCGTGATCACGAGCGCCGATTCCTGGCCCATGGCTTTCAGTTGTTCCCAAAGTTCGGGACTGACCGCGGTCTTCAAGACAACGCATTGGACGATGCCGGTGCCGTCGCGCAACTGCGGAAAGGCAATCTTGCCGCTGGAGCGTATGTTGTAGAGCCAGCCTTTTAGGGTTACTTCACTGCCGACGTGTTGTGCGAGTTGGTTGATATAGGTGTGGGTGCTCAAAGTTAATCAATTCGTTCCTTAATCATGCGACGTAAGGTAGGAAATCGTTCCAGCCATTCGGCGGCCTGCAAGACGATCTGCAGAGTCGGTTGAATAAAACGTTCGTAAGCTGCGCCGCGTCCGAAGACGGCGGTTTGGCAGGAGAAAGTGCCCGTGGCTTTAAGGCCGCGTTGAATCGTCATCAGGCGAAACTCCTGCGCGAAATCGTCCGGATCGATCGGGTCGAGTCCCTGGAGGCGTCGTTGTTCCAGGAAGTACAGCCGATGTGCGCGCAACTCAGCCAGCGAAGGCAAACACGGTTGCCGATCGAGCAGAAACGAGACGAGATCGTAACTCGCCGGACCCATGCGCGCGTCCTGGTGATCGACGATGCGCATGCGCTTCTTCGGATCGATCATCAGGTTGGCCGCGTGATAGTCGCGATGACAAAGCACACGCGGTACCGCGGCGAGTTCCGCGGCGATGTCGTTGAGTTCGGCTTTTAATTCCGCCGTTTCGGCGTGACGCAAGCTCTCGCGGCGCAAGCTGCCGAAGTAATGTTCGAAAAAGAATTCCAGCTCCCACGAAAGCTTTGCTTCGTCAAACGCCAGCTTACCTGCGATCGAGTGCATGTCGTAGGCTTTCTGCGTCGCTTTCTGAACCTTCGCGATCAGCGCGATTGCCTGTTCCTTGTACTCGTCGCACTTCTCTTCCGGTTCGCTTTCGTAAACCTGGAACAACTGCTGGTCGCCGAGATCTTCCTGCACGATGATGCCTGCCGCGCCATCGACGGTGTAGATCTCCGGAACCGGAAGCCTGGATTCCAGAAACAGGCGCGTGACGTCGAGATAGGGATGAAATTCCGGATCAAACGGCTCGGCGTAGACGGCCGCGATGGCGGTCTGTTTCTTCCAGCCTATGCGGTAATACTTGCGGGTCGAGGCGTCCGGAGTCAGCGGTATCACATCGCCGCTGGTTATTCCCTGCTGCGTGATGAATCTCGCGAGTCGGTCTGCTGCGGAAGACTCAAATGCGTTGGAAATCACCTGTTTTGCAGAGCTCATGTAGTCGGACAATCCGGATGTGGACGGGCGGATTGTATCACAACGGCACGATAAAGTTTTCGCCTTCGATGTGGCCGCTAGCGGCTTTCTCGGGCGGGGTTTTACCCTCGATTAACTCGCGTCGCACGACGACGGCATTCCGAAACGAACAGCCTGGCGAGATTCGAACGCCGTCGGCGAGGATACAGCCGCGAACGTACGCGTTGCTGCCGACAGTAACGTTGTCCCACAGGACGGATTCGCTGACCTGCGCGGTGCCCGTTACCTTGCAGTTGCTTCCGGCGACGTATTTCTGACCTCGTTCTTTCAACATCTCGACACTGATGTCGAGGTAACGATTCAGCGTTGAGAGTTCGCGCCAGGTGCCGGACGCTACGTGCGCCGCGATCGTTTCACCTTTGGCGATCGCTTGTGGATAAACGTCCGTGGTCGAA
>DASUPR010000333.1:0-3545 GCA_036281015.1 Pyrinomonadaceae bacterium | reverse complement strand
GGGCCCTTCGTTTTCTTCGCAGAAGGGGAAGTAATTCCATTTAGAAGAATGTTGGTGAAATCGTGCGCCGCCTCTTCATTAGAGATGTTGAGCAGGCGCCTGCCCGGATCCCAAAGATTGTTGTTGAGCGAGTGGTGCATCACCATGCCGATGAAGCAGCGCACGACGATCGCCGGATCGATGTCGATGAACGCGCCTTCGCGCTGGCGCTGGCGAATGTAGCCGCCCAGAAACTCGTAAACGCGTTTGACGAACTGGTCGATGAACATCTGCGCGAGCTCGTGCTTTTCGAGCGCCGAGTGGAGCAGCAGGCGTTGGAAGTCCGGGTCGTGTTCGTGATGGTTGAGGGCGCCGAGTGCGAGCGCTTCGAAAACGGCGCGATCGTCCTTGCGCTGGATACCGTCGGCGGCCATTTTTTCGGGCTCAAATGATTCGCCGCCGCGGCAAGCTTTGTGGTCGAGGATGGCGGCGTAGAGTTCTTCCTTGGTGGCGAAGTGGCGAAAGACCATCGCCTCGGAAACGCCGGCCGCCTGTGCGATTTCTTTAGTGGTGGTGCCGCGAAACCCGCGGTTGGAGAAGAGACTAACGGCCACCGCGAGTATCTGTAGCCGTCGCTCTTCTCCAGCCATGCGTGCACCGCTCACGCCATCGTTTGTAGTCATAGTTCTGCTCAAAGTAAGTACTTACTTACCACCGCTATTCATACGTGTCAAGAGGACAAAAAGTTGCCGCGTGCCGAGCTGCTGAGTTGTATCGATCCCGATCTGTAACGTGACGTTTTTCGTACCCTTTCGCAACAAGATGCGAGCATTCTGCGAGCTTTCCAACGAACAATCCGTCGGCACAAAGCTTGCTCGACTATTTACGTTTAATCCCTAGGTCAAGAAGGAGATTTCCAATGCCAGATAACCCAAGCACCAATCAACCAAATACCGGCACTCCAGGCACCGGCGGCTCCATGGGTACCCCAGGACACACCGGCACCCCCGGAACACCAGGATCGCTCGGCACAACCGGATCAACAGGAACGGCAACCGGCGGAACCGGAGCCGGAACCGCGCCTGCTTTATCGCAAACTGCTCAACAATACGGACAAAAACTTACTGAAGCCGCGACCCACGCGAAGGATTACGTCGCGGACAAAGTCTCGGTCGTCGGCGACAAGATCAAAGATCTACAGAATGCAGACCTTGGCGAGCTCGCGGAAAACGCGAAAGACTACGCGCGCAGAAAACCAGGTCAGGCACTTCTGATCTCAGCCGCAGTCGGCTTGGTACTCGGACTGCTCGTGCGGGGCGGCAGACGCTAGCCCACGGCTAAACACAAACAGGGGGTAAACGATCATGGCGGCAACGAAAAAAGGTTTGATGAACGTTGACGCGGCGACGCCGGTCACGGCAAGACCGGCCACATTGCCCGCGGAAAACGATGGTCTGCCTGGTCTGATTAGTCGTTTAGGCGAGGACATCATGGAGCTGGTTAACTCGCAGCTCGCACTCCTCAAGGTGGAGATCAAGGAGGAGGCAAACGCCTACGCCCGCGGCGCTGCCATGATTGCGTTTGGCGCCGCCGTCGCTGTTGTCGGCTTTGCCCTCTTGAATGTGGCCATTGCTTTTGCGGTCTCGACGTTGTTTGCCCAGGCAAACTTCAGTCAACCCGCGAGCTACGCACTCGGTTTTCTGGCCACGGGCGGTTTCTACCTGATTGTTGGTGCGATCGTCATGCTGGTGGTGAAGAACCGGCTGGCCAGACAAGACCTGGTGCCGAAACGAACAGTTCAGGAACTGAGAAAGGACAAAGAATGGCTGAAGAACGAACTCTAGGACTGGCCCGCGCGCAGGATGTGACGTCTGAGGAGCCCTCCAAAGAACAACTTCAGCGACGCCTCGACGAGACGCGGGATTCGATTTCACAAACTGTAACGGAGATTAAGGAGACCGTGGCAAATCAGGTACAAGCTGTGAAGAACAGTCTCGACTGGCGCGAGCAATTCAAGAAACGCCCGGTGGCCTGGAGCGCCGGTGCTGCCGGTGTTGGTTTTCTGGTTGGTTACAGTCTCGCCGGTGCGTTCAAAGGCGACGACGACTATTACCGGTATTCGTCGGCAATCGACCGCTACGGCGAAGAGGCCAAGAGCTACGCGGCGCAACCTGTTTTAGGCGCCGGACCCGCGTCGATGGCGGCGAGCGCTGCGGGTTACACCGCAGCTAAATCAGAAAATGGATCGAAAGATCACGGACCCGGCATCCTGGAACGAGTTACCAATACGCACGCTTACGAGCGAGTTCGTGACGAAGCGGCGAATATCGGCGACGCGTTTGTCCAGGAGCTATCGAACACGGCCAAGCAGGTCGTGCTGCCGGCGCTGATCGCATCGCTCAGAAGCTTCATCGGCGGGCATCTGCCCAACGCTCCGCAAACGAACGCTCCGCAAACAAACGCTCCACGAGCGCCGTATCAGCCGGCGCGTGAGCAATAAAAACCGTGTCATCCGTGCTTTCAAATACGCGGATGACACGGATTTATCGTTCGACGTGTGTACCTCACCTACCTGGACTTCCCGGCGCCGGTTTGCGCGGCAGCTTCTCGTCACGCATCGCGGTGTTGTAAACAAAGGCCGCCATGATGACAGAAGCCTGCTTCATGTCGTCAGCCTGGATGCGATCGAAAACGTCCTGGTTCGAGTGGTGCGTTCTCGTGTCGTATTCGATCTCATCCTGAATAAACTGGAATCCCGGCAAACCGATCGCGTCAAACGCCAGGTGATCGGTGCCGCCGGTGTTTGAGATCGTAAGCGTGTTCGCGCCCATGTCTTTGAAGGGCGCCAGCCACTGCCGGAACAGACCTCGCACGCCTTCGTTGCCCTGCAGGTAAACGCCGCGGATCTTCCCGGTGCCGTTGTCGAGATTGAAATAACCGCTGAACTTCTCGTAATCCGCTTTTTTGACCAGCGTTGGAGCAGCAGGCGCCGCTGCGCCGTTGCCGTTTCCCCTGCCGTTGCCCGCGTTCGCAACACCGCCTGTCGCCGGCGCCGCCGATGTCGCGGGATTCTGCATGCTGCCGAAATGCTTGGCGACGTAGGCTCGCGATCCGAGTAGCCCCTGTTCTTCACCACTCCAGAGAGCGATGCGAATGGTGCGACGCGGTTTGAGACCGAGCGCCTGAATAATGCGCACCGCTTCCATCACGACTGCGCAACCGGCGGCGTTGTCAGTCGCGCCGGTGCCGGAGTGCCACGAATCCATGTGACCGCCGAGCATCACGATCTCGTCTTTCAGATCCGTGCCGGGGATCTCGGCGATCGTGTTGTAGCCCATGAGATCGGCGTCCTGGTAAGCAACCGCGAGATCGATCGTCATTTTCACCGGCTCGCCGGCCTGCAACATGCGGACGATGCGGTTGTAGTGTTCGACGGCAAGGACGAGCTGCGGCGTGATCTTCGCGTTCTTGTCGTAAGGCGGAGTGCCGCGCGTGAACGGTGTCGCATTTGGATCAGGCGCCGACGCCGGAGTGACCTGGGCTGACTGGACGAAGATCGTGCCGCC
>DASUPR010000332.1:0-4068 GCA_036281015.1 Pyrinomonadaceae bacterium | reverse complement strand
GCGCGGGCTCGCATCTTTAAAGACGGAACCGCCGTGGTGCAGTCCTCTGCGAGCGACATGGGACCGGGAACATGGACCACGATGAAGATCATCGGCGCTGAGTCGCTCGGTCTGAATTTGGATCGCGTGCGTTCCGAGTTGGGTGATTCGACGTTGCCACGCGCGGCGGTTCATGGTGGCTCGATGACGACGGCCAGTGTGGGTTCGGCGATTCACGAAGCCGCGTTGGCGGCCCGCGCGAAGGTGTTTGACCTGGCGAAGAACGATCGGCGCTCGCCGTTGAACGGCGCGACTGCGGACCAGGTCGTGTTTGTTGATGGGAGGATTTCACTCAAGAGCGATCCGTCACGTGGCGAGAGCTACAGCGACATCCTGCGGCGCCACAATCAGGACTCAGTCGAGGCCACTGTAAATTCGACGCCGGGCGACGAGTCGAGGAAGTATTCGATGCACGCGTTTGGGGCGCACTTTGCTGAAGTGCGAATCGACGAGGAGTTGGGCATCTTGCGCGTGACTCGTTTTGTGACCGCCTGCGGCGCGGGCCGGATCGTTAACGAGCGTACGGCGATAACTCAGTTGACCGGGGCCGTGGTCGGCGGGATTGGGCAGGCGTTGTTTGAAGAGACGGTGGTGGACCATCGCATGGGTCGCATCGTCAACTCGAGTCTCGCTGAATACCACGTCCCGGTGAACGCTGACGTTCAAAAGGTCGAAGCGTTTTTTGTCGAAGAGCTGGACGACAAAGTGAATCCGCTGGGTGTGAAGGGAATTGGTGAAGTCGGATACGTCGGCGTTTCGTCGGCGCTTGCGAACGCCGTTTTTCATGCGACGGGTAAACGTATCCGAACCCTACCCATCACGCTCGACAAGTTGATGTGAGGGCGACGATGACGGAAACAGAAGCGATCGTTAATGCGTGGCGGCAGGCGTCGGAACAGAAGCTGCGCGGTGCGCTGGCGACGGTGGTTCGGGTTGAAGGTTCGGCTTATCGGCGGCCGGGTGCGCGCATGTTTGTAACCGAGACCAAACAGCGGACAGGTGTGCTGAGTGGTGGCTGTTTGGAAGGCGATGTTGCAGAGCGTGCGTTGAGAGTGATTGAAACGGGTGAGCCGATCGTCGTGACGTACGACACGACTTCCGACGACGACATCGTCTGGGGGCTGGGGATCGGTTGCCGCGGTGTGGTCCAGGTGCTCATCGAGCCTGCTTCAGACTTTCGTTGCGCCGGGCTGGTGCAGTTGCTTGCGGACTGTTCGAAGAGTGCGCAGTGTGGCGCGGTGGCGACGGTGATTCGTTGTGAAGGTGAAACGGAGATCGAGATTGGGGCGCGTGCGTTGTTGTATCCCGATGGTACGTCGCGCTCGGAGTCCGGATTCTATCGAATGTTTTGTGGGCCGGAGGTGGTGGACGAATTGCGCGCTGCTGTTCGCAGTGGCGGCTCCGGTGTAAGTCGTTATGAAAGCGAGCATGAGAGTGTCGAAGTGTTTATCGAAGTGGTCGAGCCGCCGCTTCCGCTCGTGATCGTCGGCGCGGGTGATGATGCGTTGCCGCTCGTCACGATTGCGAAAAATCTCGGTTGGCACACGACTGTGGTCGATACACGCTCGCGTCCGGCGATCGTCGAACGTTTCAACGAAGCTGATGAGGTCGTGTTGTGCCGTGCGGAAGACGTGTGCGATCGAGTGCGGTTTAGTGACAGAACGGCCGTCGTTTTGATGACGCACAACTACTTGCAGGATCTCGAAATTCTCAAGACGCTCTTGAATACGCCGCTTCGTTATCTCGGTTGTTTGGGTCCGCGGCAGCGCACCGAACAGATGCTGCTCGAGATTTCGGAGGAGATTGCTTTTCTCAAGCAACTTTACGCGCCCGCCGGTCTCGACATTGGCGCTGACACGCCGATTGAGGTAGCGTTTTCGATAGTTTCAGAGATCAAGGCTGTGATGGCCGGGCGTGAGGGCGGACTCTTGCGCAATCGCAAAGGGCCGATTCACACGCCCGCGCCGCGTGCTGCGATACGCAGCTTTGAGTCGCTGAAGATTCAGTGTGAAGTCGCCGTGGCGTAGAACGAGCTTGAGAGTTGGGCCAGTTTAGTTCACAACCACAGATCGGGATCGTAGTGCTTGCGGCGGGCGCCTCAACCCGCCTCGGAGTCGCAGCCACGCCGAAACAACTACTCGTCTACAAAGGACAAACTCTGATTCGCCGCGCTGCGGAGACGGCGCTGGCGTCAGTGTGCCGGCCGGTGGTTGTGGTGCTCGGTGCGAACGCTGTTGCGGTTGGCGGTGAACTTGAGTTGCCGCTGATCGTTACGCGTAATCACGAGTGGGAAACGGGCATGGCGTCTTCGCTGCGCGCGGGTCTGGAGGCAGTGCTCGCGGCAGACGGCGATGTTGATGCTGTCGTGGTGTTGCTGTGCGATCAGCCGTTTGTCACGACTGAACTGATCGACACGTTAATCGAACGCCGTCGTGAAACGGGTAAGACAATTGTGGCCACTGAATACAACGACGCGCGTGGCGTGCCGGCGCTTTTTGCGCGTGATTTGTTCACACAGCTGCGCGAATTGAGTGGTCACGAAGGAGCAAGACAAATCATCCGCAAACATCCGCACGACACTGTTGCAGTGCTGTTCGCGGGAGCTGCTGTTGATATCGACACGCGCGACGATTACCTCGCGTTGTGTCGCGAATGATTAAGAGGGGAAGAAATGGAATACAAGACTTTGGGAAATACCGGGCTGCTGGTTTCGACGTTGTGCTTCGGCACGATGACGTTCAGCGGCGAGGGAATGTGGGAAGCCATCGGCACGGTCGATCAGGCGGGGGCCGATGAGCTGATCAAGACGTCGATCGATGCGGGCGTTAATTTCATTGACACGGCTGACATTTATTCCGAGGGCCGCAGTGAAACGACTCTCGGGCAGTCGCTGAAGAATCTTGGGATTGCGCGATCGGATGTGGTGATTGCGACGAAAGTTGCGGGACGTTCGGGCTTGGGGCGCAATGCCGTGGGCGCGTCGCGCGGTCACATTATGGATTCGGTTGAGGGAAGTTTGCGGCGTCTTCAGACTGACTACATCGATCTTTATCAGATTCATGCGAACGATCCGATAACGCCGATCGAAGAGACGCTTCATGCGTTGGATACTCTGCTGCGCCAGGGCAAGGTTCGTTATGTGGGTTGTTCGAACTGGCAGGCGTGGAAGATTGCGCGATCGCTCGGCGTTTCTGAGCTGAAGAATCTCGTTCGCTTCGAGACGTTGCAGGCTTATTACTCGATCGCGAGCCGTGACCTCGAGCGCGAGCTGGTTCCGTTGATGGAGGCGGAGAAGATTGGGTTGCTGGTGTGGAGCCCGTTGGCGGGTGGTTTGTTGTCGGGCAAGTACAGCCGCAACAACCAGAAGCCTCAAGACTCGCGTCGTTCGGAGTTTGACTTCCCGCTTGTCGACAAGGAGCGCACCTGGAACATCCTCGACGCGATCGCGCCCATTGCGAAAGCGCACAACTGTAGCGCCGCGCGCATCGCGCTCGCGTGGTTGCTGACGCGGCCGGTGGTGACGTCAGTAATCATCGGCGCGAAGCGTTTGGACCAGTTGCAGGACAACCTTGCGGCGGTGGACGTGAAGCTTTCCGCCGACGAGATCCGCGTGCTTGATGAAGTAAGCGCCCTCCCACCGGAGTACCCCGGCTGGATGCTGGACTTCCAGGCGCTGGATCGCCTCGGCCCAATCACTGAGCCACGTTTCGAAAAATATTCAGCCGCGCAGCAGGCGTGAGGTTTGTAGTTGCACACTTGCTTAATACCACCGACATAGTCGGTGGTATGTTCATACCCAACCTACAACAACCCCCTACACTTGTGGGACGAGTAATCCCACCGACGCAGTCGGTGGTTTGTTCATACCCAACCTACACCCCCCAACAGTGGGACGAGCAATCCCACCGACGCAGTCGGTGGTTTGTTCATACCCGACCTACCCCACGCACCACCGGGGCGAGCAATCCCACCGACGCAGTCGGTGGTTTGTTCATACCCGACCTACACCCCCACACTGGGGCGAGCAAT
>DASUPR010000331.1:0-9700 GCA_036281015.1 Pyrinomonadaceae bacterium | reverse complement strand
TGACCAGCGCCGGCCCTTCATCAAGCGTCCGGTGAAGTCGTCGACGATGATGACTTCGCCATCCTGGACCACGTACTGATGATCTCGCTTGTAAAGCGTGTGAGCCTTCAGCGCTTGCTCGACGCAATGGAGCAATTCCATGTTCGAAGGATCGTAAAGGTTGCCGACGCCCAACAGGCGCTCCGCTTTGTCGACACCCTCTTCAGTCAACACTGCCGTGTGCGCTTTTTCGTCGACGACGTAATCGCCGGTCTTTTTGCCGTCGACGTCTTCGCCCTTCTTGAGGTGCGGAATGATCGCGTCGGCGTTTTTGTACTTGTCAGTCGCTTCGTCTGATGGACCAGAAATAATGAGCGGCGTTCGCGCTTCGTCGATCAGGATCGAGTCAACTTCGTCGACGATGGCGAAGTAGTGACCACGCTGCACGCAGGTCGCGAGGTCAAACTTCATGTTGTCGCGCAGGTAGTCGAAACCGAATTCGTTGTTGGTTCCGTAGGTGATGTCCGCGGCGTAAGCTGCCTGGCGTTCGAAGTCGTCCATGTCGTTCTGAATACAGCCGACTTCGAGACCGAGGAAACGATGAATCTGGCCCATCCACTCCGCGTCGCGCGAAGCGAGGTAATCATTGACGGTGACGACGTGAACGCCGCCGCGCCCGGTTAACGCATTTAGATATGCAGGCAGTGTAGCGACCAGCGTCTTACCTTCACCGGTTCGCATCTCAGCGATCTTGCCCTGGTGCAACACGATGCCGCCGATCAACTGCACGTCGAAGTGGCGCATGCTCGTCGTGCGCACGCTCGCTTCACGAACGATCGCAAACGCTTCCGGCAGAAGCTCGTCGAGAATTGCCCGCTCGCGGCGCTTGCGGTCTTCCTTGTCGGTGATGCCGGCAACCGCTTGCTGCACCTGCTCTTTGAAAGCCCCGGTGCGCGCGCGTAACTCAGCGTCGGAAAGCTTTTGGACCGATGGTTCGAGTGAGTTGATTTTTTCGACCAGCGGCTTAATCGACTTGAGGAAGCGCTGGTTACTGCTGCCAAATACTTTAGTTAGAAATTTATCGAAACTAGCCATACTGATTGGGGATTCTATTCTAAATTAAACTCCGGGTTCCAGTTGCTTCTTGATCATGTCGACAACGCTTTGACGCGGCATCGAGAAATTCACTACGACTCGTTTGCCGTCGGGCGTCGCGCTCGTGTTCTTCATTATTACTTCTTCGTCCTTGCCGGAACGCGAACCGGCGCCGAAAAAGAGCAGGTTGTTAAGCACGCCGGCGACTGTTTCGGCCCGCGCTGTTGACGACGTTTCCGAAGCCACCGACGCGACCACTTCATTCTCACCTTGCTTGACTGTGATGACGACCTTTGCGCCCGGATTGTCTTTGCTGATCGGTTGCAAATAGATCAGGAAACCGCTGTCGTTCAAGGCGGCGATCATCCGGCCAAACAGGTCGACGAGATTTTCGTCACCGGCTCGCTTCGTGAAGCGCGCATTCTGAAGTTTGCCCTTCTCGTCCATCTCCGCCTCAATCACGACCTCGAACGGCTTGTTGAGATCGAGCTTGCCCTGCTTTTTCAGGTCGTTTGCGTAAGCGGCGAAGTCTTTCAGAACCTTTTTGTTGATTTGGTTCTCTTCCGGCAACGCGACGCTATTCTGCTTGGCCGTCTCTTCGAGTTTCTTCTGCGCTTCTTCGGAGCTCAACGGCGCGCTCGGCGACGGCGACGCTGATGGCGATGCTTGCGCAATCGCCGCCGGAGATGCTGACGCAGCGGGACTCGCGCCAGGCGAAGCACTCGCACTCGCTTCAGGACTCGGCGACGGCGACGCTTCGGGATCGGGTGTCTTTGGATTCCACTGCGAGATGATCTTCGGCGCAAACGGATCAGCGGCACCGGGCATTGCCTGCGCTGGGAGCCTGCCGTCTATCTGTGCTTCGAGAGCAAAGTAGCCGTCCGGGTAGCGAAACTTCTCAGTGGTGAGCTGTACGATCTCGACGTCGCCGCCGATTTCCGTACCCACGTAGTCTTCTTCTACAAACTTAGTGTTCGCGATCAGCGCGGCGATATTGAGCGTATCGCGGAAAGCCGGAACGTAAATCACCAACCACACGAACACCAGATGCAGTACGAGCGAAGCGCCGAGAAGCCGCAGCAGTACCGCCCATCTGGAGTCGCGATTAACCTCAAATTTTTCGAACAGCTCAGTCATCCTTGATTGAAAACGTCGCAAGGGCGTTTTTGTTTCAGTGCCTTAGACGCCCCGATCATTCGACACGTTGTGAGACAGAATTGTAACTCGCCCGAGCTTCGATAGCACTTCGCAGGCCACAGTGCGGGCGGCTAGAATGGGCAACATGCGCGGAAATGGTCGAAAACGTTGGGATAGATCAAAACACCGTTCAAAGCCCGGCAGCCGCAAAACCCCCGCGCCGCCGCTGCCCCCGGCGAAAATCTCGCATTCGCGAGACGTCAAGAAACTGCTTCACGGCATCGGGACCCCGCCGCCGGCGCCTTTCAAACCTGACCCGTTTCAACTCGAAGCACTGGCGATGCTCGAGTACGAAGACGTGCTGGTCACAGCGCCCACCGGCAGCGGCAAAACGTGGATTGCACGCGAGGAGATCCGGCGGTTGCTGAGCGCCGGAAGGCGCGCCTGGTACACGACGCCGTTAAAAGCGCTCACAAACTCGAAATACCAGGAGTTTATTGACGAGTTCGGCGCCGAACAGGTCGGCATTTTGACCGGCGACCGGAAACAGAACTCCGATGCGCCGCTGATCGTCGGCACGACCGAGATCTATCGCAACCAACTCTTCGATTCATTGCGCACCGGAAGCGAAGTCAACTCCGATCTCGTGGTGCTCGACGAAGCCCACTATCTCGCGGACGAAGATCGCGGGCACGTTTGGGAAGAGGCGATCATTCTGACGCCGCCGCGAATCCGCCTTTTGTTGCTGTCCGCGACGATCGGCAACGCCGGTGATTTTGCGAGCTGGCTGGAAGAAGTGCGCGGCGTGCGTTGCGGAGTGATCACCGGTCCGGGGAAACGTCCGGTTCCGTTGCGTTCGGCGGTTCTGCTGCCCGACAAACGATTGCTGGCATTGATTGATGAGAGTGGAAAGATCAATCCACAGGTTACACAGCTGATTCATGAAACTTCGAATGCCTGAAATGCCGCCGGCGACGCTGCTGTCGGCGTTGGAAGGTTACAACTTGCTGCCGGCGGTTGTGTTCATGCCGACGCGCCGCCGTTGCGATAAGGCTGCGTCGGAAGCGGCGTTGGCGCGGCCGTTTGGCAGCGATCGGCGTCGTGAAGAGCGGCGCGAGTTTATGCGATCGTTTGTCGAGCAGCATCCGGAAGTACGCGGGCACCGGCACTGGGACACGATCATTCGCGGCGGTGTTGCGTCGCATCACGCGGGGCATATTCCGGCGTGGAAGCTCGTGATTGAAAGACTGATGAGCGCGGGTTTACTCGACGCGATCTTCGCGACCGCGACCGTGGCAGCGGGTGTTGATTTTCCGGCGCGCAGCGTTGTGTTGACCGGTGCTGATGCGCGCACCGCGAGTGGCTGGCGCACACTGTCAGCTTCTGAATTACAACAAATGACGGGGCGCGCCGGGCGTCGTGGACGTGACAACGTCGGGTTCGTCGTGGCCGCGCCGGGCTTGCACCAGGATCCGTTGCGCATCGCGCAGTTACTCAAAGCGCCGCCCGATCCGTTGGTGAGTCAGTTTCGCGCGACGTACACGACACTTTTGAACCTGCTCGACGCGTATGGAACATTCGCGCACGTGCGCGAGATCGCAGAACGTAGTTTTGCGCATCGCCACACCGTCCGGCAGCTTATTCAACTCGAAAAGAGCCGCGAAGAAAGCGCACAAAAGCTCGAACGCCCGCTGAAAGAATCGGGCTGCGATCTTCCGATTTCGACAGTGCTGGGTTTGGAACGGCTCGTCAGCGCGCGCGCACGTTTGCAGGAAGCAAAACCGCAAACACGCGCCGAAGTTTTTTCTCGCTGGCTGAACGAAGTAGTCAAAGCGGGCCGTGTCGTCGGCATCGGCCGCAGTGGCAAGCGCCTCGTGATGGTTACTGACAAACGCGACGGCGCGGTGCGCGGTATTCGCGAAGACGGAAGCAGCGCCAGCTTTCCGCAGGAACGAATCGGCCGCGTCTACTCGCCGGTTTACCGCCTGCGCGAAGAGGACATCGAACGCGCCTTCGAAGAGATTCACGAACGCGGCCGCGACCTGACGCTGCACGAGCCGCGCTTGCGTGACGTCTACGCGGAAGAAACTGACGCACTAAAAATCCTTGAAGACAGTATTGAAAGCCTCCTGCCGCCGCGTATCACGGGTCCCGATCGCACACGCTGTACTCAGCTTTTGTGGGAACTGCACGAGACTGCCGAAGACTACGAACGCGCGACACGCCGGATCGAAGCACTGCGCGAAGACGTTTGGCTTCCGTTCGAGCAACGCGCAAAGGTGCTTTCCGTGTTTGGCTATCTCGACTTCGAAGCCGAAAAAGTGACCGAACGCGGCCGCTGGCTCGCTGACCTGCACATCGATCGGCCGCTGCTCGTCGGCGAGGCTCTGGAAAACGGACTGTTCAATTCGCTCGACCTGAAACAGCTCGCGGGAATCATGGCTGCGCTAACCGCTGACGAAGAACGCGAATACGGCAATCTTGAACTCGAAGACGACATGTTTACGTCGCTGTCGCGCTTCGAAGACATCGGTTTCAAGGTCTCATCTGAAGAATGGAACCACGGTATTGAGCCGGCGCCGGACCTGAACATTTCCGCCGCCGGCGCTGCCGTGCTGTGGGCCAGTGGTATCACGTGGTCCGAGATCGTGCGCCAGACGCGCGCCGAAGAAGGCGATCTGTTTCGCATGTTCTCGCGAACCGGCGAGGCGCTGTTGCAAATCGCTGGTCTACATCGCAGTCATCCGCAAGCCGCGCAAATGGCGGCCGCCGCGGCTGAGATCGTCTTGCGCGAACCAATCCGCTAGAATCTGTCGCCGCTAATTATCTTAAGAGAGGACTTTTCCATGTCTACTTCCACAGCCCAGCAACCATCACCACTACTTTTCTTCCAAACCATCAACGCATATCAACGAACCGAAGCTTTGAAAGCCGCGATCGAGCTCGAAGTGTTCACCGCGATCGGCGAGGGCAACACAACCGTCGCGCAGATCGCTCAACGCTGCCAGACGTCCGAAAGAGGAATGCGCATCCTCTGCGATTACCTCACGCTCATGGGAATGATCACGAAGCAAGGCGATAACTACGCGCTGACACTCGACTCCGCAACGTTTCTCGACAAACGTTCGCCCGCGTACATCGGTGGCGCAGTCGGTTTTCTGTGCTCGCCAAAGTTGTCGGACGGCTTCAAGCACATCGCCGAAGCAGTGCGCCGTGGCGGCACTGTATTGGAAGACGATGGGACCGTTGGACCAGACAATCCGGTGTGGGTGACCTTTGCGCGCAGCATGGGCGCGATGATGGGGTTGCCGTCGCAGTTGATGGCGAAGCTCGTCGATCCGAACGGGGATCGCAAGCTGAAGATCCTCGACATCGCGGCCGGACACGGTCTTTTCGGAATCGCCTTCGCGAAGAACAATCCGCAGGCTGAGATCACCGCGCTTGATTGGAAAGCCGTGCTCGAAGTCGCCAAAGAGAATGCAGAGACGGCGGGAGTCGCCGATCGTTATCACACCATTGAAGGTAGTGCTTTTGATGTGGACTACGGCACGGGCTACGACGTCGTTTTGCTGACAAACTTCCTGCACCACTTCGATGCGGCAACTTGCGAAATGCTCCTGCGGAAAGTTCATGGCGCACTTGCCGATGGCGGGCGCGCGGTGACGCTGGAGTTTGTTCCGAACGAAGATCGCGTGACGCCGCCGGACGCTGCTCAATTCAGCATGGTGATGCTCACGAGCACGCCGTCAGGTGACGCTTACACGTTCGCCGAGTTCGAACGAATGTTTGCGAACGCCGGTTTCTCGCGCAGCACGATACATCCGCTACCGCCAACGATGGAACACGTAATCATTTCAGAAAAGTAGACGATGATGCGCTGGTCTCCCCTGCTGTTCCTCTGTCTCGCGCTGCTTCTGCCGTTTCAGGCACAACGTCCCGCGCCGGCTCCGGAAACGGTTTACCTGCTGAAGCCGGCGCGTGTGTTTGACGGCGAAACTGCGCAGCTTCACGACAACTGGGCCATTCTCGTTCGTGGCCAGAAGATCGAAGCCGTTGGCCCGACCTCAACCATCAACGCACCGGCGAGCGCGAAAGTGATCGAACTCGCCGGACTGACGTTGATGCCCGGCCTGATCGAAGCGCACTCGCACGTGCTGTTGCACCCGTACAGCGAAACCGTCTGGAACGATCAGGTGGCGCGCGAATCTTTGAGCTTGCGTGTCGCACGCGCAACGAACCACTTGCGCAACACGCTCCAGGCCGGCTTCACAACGGTTCGCGATCTCGGCACGGAAGGCGCCGCTTACGCTGACGTCGGACTGAAGCAAGCAGTCGAACAGGGAATCATTCCCGGACCGCGCATGATCGTCACCACGCGCGCGATCGTCGCGACCGGCAGCTATGGTCCAAAAGGCTTCGCGTCTGAATGGCGCGTGCCGCAGGGCGCCGAAGAAGCTGACGGCATCGACAGCCTCACGCGCGTCGTACGCGATCAGATCGGTCACGGCGCAGACTGGATCAAGATCTACGCCGACTATCGCTGGGGCACACAAGGCGCCGCGCCGACGTTTTCACTCGACGAGTTGAAGCTCGTGGTCGAGACGGCGAAAAGCGCGAACGTCCCCGTCGCCGCGCATGCGACGACGGCAGAAGGAATGCGGCGCGCGACGCTCGCAGGCGTCGAAACAATCGAACACGGCGACGGCGGAACGCCGGAAGTGTTTCGTTTAATGAAAGAACACAACGTCGCGCTGTGTCCGACGCTCGCGATCGTCAGTCCGGCAAATACCGAACGGAAGCGTCGCGTTTTCAGCCAGGCGCTCGCCGCCGGTGTCACCATCTCCAGCGGCAGCGACGTCGGCGTGTTTGCGCACAGCGACAACGCGCGCGAGTTGGAAATGATGGTTCAGTTTGGCATGCCGCTCGTCGACGCCTTGCGCTCGGCCACCTCAGTCAACGCGCGCGTGCTGCACATGAGCGACAAGATCGGCAGCGTTAAAGCTGGCCTGCTGGCGGACTTGATTGCGGTCGAAGGTGACCCGACAAAGGACGTCGGCGCGTTGAGACGGGTAAAGTTCGTGATGAAAAACGGCGTGATCCACCGGCAGTAAAGACTATTTCCGCACCCACCGGGCCACCGTCATCAGCAATTCCTCGGTCCTAAACGGCTTTCCGACAAAATCGCTGAATCCCGACTGCAAAGCCCGGATGCGATCGCGGTCGGTATGGGCTGTCACGGCGACGCAGGGGATGTTCGCTGTATTAGAATTAGCCTTGAGCTGTCTGAAAACCTCCCAGCCGTCCAGTTCCGGCATCGAGAGGTCCACCATGATGAGATCGGGCAGTGGATGGAGACAGGCCTGCACCAGGCATTCCTGGCCATTCCTAGCCTCACGAACCACATAATTTGCGCCTGACAGCAGTAAACGGAGCAACTCGCGGTTGTCGTCGTAGTCCTCGGCGATGAGAATCGTAGCGCCCATCGAAGCGGTCGTTTCCTCCACTGGGTCTGCAACAACAGCAACCAAGATACCAGAGCGATCAAGGCCTACCAAAAACACAGCCAAAACGTGCGCCGAAAACGTAAGTATTGACTAGCTTAATCCCGCCCGTCCATAATCACTTCCGAGCCCGTGCCCCCTGCCAGGCTCTCTTTGCGCATAGACCTTGGGTTAGTTTCCCTACCTGAAGACCTGAAGGTTCGTCACATCAACACCACGACACGGAGGACCCTACTGTGGTCAACGGACATTTGGAAGACAGTTTGCGGCGTGAAATTGAGAGTTATCTCGAAAGCCGGCTGAGCTCCGTCAAGCAGGAGATCGCCACGCTGCAAAGCCTCGTCAATGAATCCCTCTCGGCATTTCTCGAGCGTCAAAGCGACGTACAGTTAGATGGCAGCATGGTTGCCTCGATAACCGAGCACCTGCATGCCGCACACGAACGTGGCATCGAACAAGCCGCGTCCGAGTCGTCGCGGGCCAAAGCCTCCAGCGACATGGCCATCGTGAAATCCGCTATTTCGGAGATTAACGAACAAAAATCGCAAGCCGAGATTCTCAAGGCGCTCGTGAACCGGGCTTCGTCCTTTGCTCCGCGTGTGGCGTTCTTTGTCGTCAAGGGCGATCAGGCAACTGGCTGGCGTGGTCGTGGTTTTGAAGGAACCGTCGGCGATCAGGCGATTCAACAAATTTCACTTCCACTGAGTGCGGACACCGTTATCGGCAGCGCGGCGAAAGCGCTGACGACGTGGAGTGGCGGACCGGGTTCTCATTCGGAAGATCACATGCTGGTTAACCGGCTTGGCGAGGAGCCGCCGCAACGCATCGTCGCGATTCCGCTCGCCGTTCGCGGACGTGCTGTGGCGGTGCTTTACGCAGATTCAGCGGGGCTGGATTCAGAGTCGATCAATCTCGAAGCGCTGGAAACGCTCGTGACGGTTTCCGCAATGGCTGTCGAACTATTGTCGCGCGCTGCCGCGCCGAAACGCGCTACTGAAGAAGCCGCGCCTGCGCCGGTCGAGGCCGCGCCGGTCGAACCCGCTCCACAACCTTCATACGCTCCGACGAGTGAATACGAAGCTGCACCGCCGGTTGCTGCACCCGAACCGGCTTTTGAAGCCACTCCTGAGCCGTCGTACCAACCAGTACCAGAACCGGCGTTCGAAGCTGCTCCTGAACCAACATTCGAACCCGTTCCCGAGCCTTCGTTCTCAGGCGCCGACACGATTCAAAGCTACGACGCCGGTCCGGCTGAAGCTGGTTCATTGATGGACGGCGCTGAAGAAGCAACCACACCCGCTGCGCTTGCAACAGAAACGTCTGGTGTTGTAGTTGACGAACCGCAGAGCTGGGGTTCGGCGCCGGTTGAAGAAGCTCCGGCTGCGTCACCGCGGAGACGTTTCGGTCAGGACGTGGAACTGCCGGTTGACGTTCGTGACGACGAAGAGCGCCGCCTGCACAACGACGCCCGCCGTTTTGCGCGACTGCTGATCTCTGAGATCAAGCTCTACAACGAGCAGAAAGTTGCGGAAGGACGCGTCGAACACGATCTCTACGATCGGTTGCGTGAATACATCGATCGCTCGCGCGAGATGTATGATAAGCGCGTGAAAGCGGAAGTCGCGTCTCGTTACGACTACTTCCACGGAGAACTTGTGAACACGTTGGCCGAAGGCGACGTTTCAAAACTTGGATCGAATTACCCCGGCGCGACAGTGAACGCTTAGATCGGTTTTTAGAGTTTTGGCAAGGCATCGCTTACTACTTATCTCCGTCGCGATCGCACTCGTCGGCCTTGCGTCGCTACCCTTTCTCATGAGCGCAAGCTGCCTGACCAGGCAGCAGCTCCCGGCCGAACAGAAAGCTCTCGATACGCTGCGCAGTATGACGCGCAACGATGTGTTGCCGTCCGAAGCCGCTGTCGTCGCGATCGAGAATCAGTTTCCACGCACGAAAACCGCCGCGCTCGCGCGTCTGATCCGCGCTCG
>DASUPR010000330.1:0-4215 GCA_036281015.1 Pyrinomonadaceae bacterium | reverse complement strand
TCGCGCGTCGCAGCAGTACCTCGTCCATCACGGCCCGGCTGAGCCCGAGCGCCATGCGTCCGCCAAACCAATTGCTCGGAACCGTGACCTGGTGACCGCGGCTCGAATAGAAAACCGTTTCAGAGATCGGCGCGGGATCGGAACAGATGATCGATCGGGCGACGCCGAGCTTTTCAAAATGATCTTCGCATTCAGGCGAGATGAACTCGCCGCATAGTTTCGGGCGTGGAAATTTCTTCTGCTCCACTAACAGGACTTTTAGACCGCGCGTGGCGAGATGGATCGCGGCGCTACTGCCCGCCGGACCAGCGCCCGCGATGATCACGTCGTATTGATCTTTCATGCACTCAACACCAGGCGCGCCGGGAAATGATGTTCGACCCAAAGGTCGCGCAACCCCGCAGCCTTGCCCAAACGCACCAGCTCGTCCGCTTTGAAACTCCGCAATATTGAAAGCGCACCGTCTTCGCGTAACAAACGATTCTTCAACACGAGCTTTCCGAGCGTCGTGTAAAAGAAATACGGCACCGGATCGCGATGCAGATCGATGACGAAAATTCGCCGGCGAGCCACGCGGCTCATCTCGCGCAAAATCTTTACAACCTGCTCGTCAACAAAGTGGTGCGTAAAGAGCGAGCACATCACGTAATCAAATTCCGACTCGGTGAAAGGTAATTGCAACGCATCACCGCGGACCGAAGTGATCTCCGGAAAGCTGGTTGATTCTTCACGGATCGCTTGCGCCGAACGTTCGTTTAGTTCGAGTCCAACACCTCTGAAGCTGCGTCCCGTTGACTTGGCCCAACTCGCCGCCACACGCAACAACTCGCCTGATCCAGCGCCGACGTCGAGCACGGAAAACTCCGGCAACTGATTCTGTTCGACGTCTCGGAGCAGCGTCTGTTTCAACGCGTGCGCGTCGCCCATCCAGCGATTTACGAGTTGCAGCTCCGAAAGGCAGCCTTCGTATTCTTCGGGCGTGTAGTTGCCCGTGTCGATGTGTTCGAGTTCGTAGCTGCGGCGCTTGAATTTCTCGAACATGCGTCTACGGCTCAGTTAATCTCTGGACCACGAGCGCACTGTTTTTCGAACCAAAGCCGATGCAGTTGCAGAGTGCGGTCTTGACGTTTGCCTCGCGCGCTTCGTTGGGAACGTAGTCGAGATCACAATCGGGATCGGGTTCTTCGAGGTTGATGGTGGGAGGAATTCTGTTTGTGTGCATGGCGCACAACGCTGCGCCGAGGCCTGCTGCGCCGCTCGCGCCCTGTGGATGACCGATTTGCGATTTCGTGGCCGACATCGGAATGCGTGCTGCCTGGCCATCAAACGCGAGCTTTAACGCGCTGGTTTCGATGCGATCGTTCAGCACCGTCGAGGTGCCGTGCAGGTTCACATAGTCGATGTCTTTTGGTTCGACGCCGGCGTCCTGGAGCGCGAGACGCATCGCGCGCGCGGGTTCGCTACCGTCTTCCGCGAGACGCACGCGATGATACGCATCACACGTCGCGCCGTAGCCGATTATCTCGCCGTAAATCTGCGCGCCGCGGCTCTTCGCATGTTTGAGTTCTTCCAAAACGTAAATCCACGAACCCTCGCCGAGAACCATGCCGGAACGATTGCGCGAGAACGGTCGTGACGCGCGTTGTGGTTCGTTGTTCCAGTCGTTGGTTAACACGGTCATCAGATTGAACGCGGCGAGAATGCCGGGGGCGATCGGCGCGTCAACGCCGCCGGCGAGCATCAGGTCCTGACGTCCGAGTGCAATGTGCTGAGCAGCGTAAGAGATCGCGTCGGTAGAGCTCGTGCAGCCAGTTGAAACGATGTGCGATAGACCACGCAGACCAAACGCCATCGAGAGTTCGCTCGATAGACCACCGTGCGTTGAAGAAGGAATCGTGTAGACGCTCGCTTTGTTCGTTGGTCCAACATACCAGTACTCGTACTGCTGTTCGGTGAAAGCCAGGCCACCGCCACCGGTTCCAAGTTGGACACCAAAGGCACGCCGCTCATCAAGCGACATGTCTTGTGGAAACAATTGCGCGTCTGCGAGTGCTTCGCGCGCGGCCGCGAGCGCGAGCGGAACAGTGCGCGGCACGTGTTTGCGATCTTTTGGATTGAGTTGAGCTTCCCAGTCGAAGGAAGGAACTTCCGCGGCGATCTGCACCGGAAAGCTTGACGGATCAAAAGCCTCGATTCGGCGCACGCCGCTCTTACCGGCGACGAGCCCATTCCAATAGGCTTCGCGTCCGATTCCGAGAGGGGTCACACACCCCATTCCGGTGATCACTACCCGGCGTGGACGCGTGAACCCTCTCAGCATTCAGATTAACCTTCTGGTTAAATTTTCTGGCCGCACTCGTTGCAGAACTTCGCGCCGGGCGGTAGTTCGGCCTGGCAGTTGGAACACTGTACAGCACCCATTTTGGTGCCACATTCAATACAGAACTTTGCGCCAGAACTGTTTTTATTGCCACAGTTTGGACATGCGACACCCGCATCGGCACCAGTGGCCGCGGCTGCACCGCCGCCACCGCTCGCGCCCTCTTTCGACTGCCGCATCGCGTCTGTCATCGCACCGGCCATCGCATTTCCGAGAGCAAAGCCAGCGCCGAGACCAACACCAGTGCCTGCGCCACCTGACGGATTCTGCGCCGCATCGCGCATTGCGTCAGCAGCTTGAAACTGCGTGTAGCGGCCGACGTCTCCGATGACGCCCATCGACGTGCGCTTGTCCATCGCGGCTTCGACGTCCTGGGGCAGCGAGATGTTCTCGATCACGAACTTGGTTAACTCGAGTCCCCAGCTCTTGAAGTCGTCGTTCATCTTGCCGCGCATGAACGTGCCGAGTTCGTCGTAGTTGGACGCGAGATCGAGAGCGGCGATTTTGGATTCGCCGAGTGCATCGGTAAAGCTGCTCACTAGCGTGCGCTTGAGCTGGCCTTCGACGTCTTCAGTGACGAAACGCGAGTTGGTGCCGGCGATCTCTTTAATGAACGATTGCGGGTCTGCAACGCGAATCGAATAGATGCCGAAGGCGCGCAGACGCACCATGCCGAAGTCCGGGTCGCGCATCATCACCGGATTCGGCGTGCCCCATTTCAGATCCTGAAACTGTTTCGTGCTGACGAAGTAGACTTCGGATTTCATCGGCGAGTTGAAGCCGTACTTCCAGGCGCCGAGTTTCGACAGGATGGGCGTGTTACCGCCGTCGATCGTGTAGCGGCCGGGCGGGAATTGATCGGCGATCTGGCCCTCGAAGACGAACACAGCCGACTGCGACTCGCGCACGATTAACTGTGCTCCGTTTTTGATCTCCTGGTCACGCACCGGAAATCGGTAGACGAGCGTGTTGCCGCTGTCATCGAGCCATTCGATTACCTCTATGAACTGTGAACTCGGGCTGAGACGATCTAGTATTCCCATTTTTAAGCCTCATTCTTAGCAGGATTTAGTCAGACTTGGATTATACGCTGAGACGGTGGAATTAGTTGAAGCGTCGTGCGCGATTGTGCCAGTGACGGATGATGAGTAGCGCCGTTAGACCACCGGCAATATCGATGAAACTGTCGTAAACCGAGCCGGTGCGGGACGGCACGAAGGTCTGGTGGTATTCGTCGAGTAGGGCGTAGGCGACGACCAGGGCGAGCGCGGCGATAAACCAGCGGTTTGCCAGTGCCGGACGCGGCGAGGTGCGGAATGCGCGTGCCGCCAGGTAGGCGAGAATGGCGTATTCCGTGAAATGCGCCGCTTTTCGCGTGATTATGTGGATTCCGAGGAGAGTTTCGGGGGTCGTGTTTGGAAACAGCCAAAGCACGAGCGGGCCGATGATGCGCGACGTGTTTCCGGCGTTGAAACTGTCGGAAGAGGCGTAGGAGATGAAGATCAGCCACGCTACAAGAGGAAGGTAGCGGCTGAGAAACCTGGCCACCTAACTTAAAGCGCGGCGGCGCCGGAAACGACTTCGATGATCTCGTTGGTGATCGCTGCCTGACGGACGCGGTTCATGTTGAGCGTCAGAGAGTCGATCAACTCGCTCGCGTTCTTCGAAGCGGAATCCATTGCCGTCATGCGCGCGCCATGCTCTGACGCGACTGACTCGAGCAACGCGCGGAAGATCTGCGTCTCAATCAAACGCGGCAAGAGACGGCTAAACATCTCGTCCGGCGGTTGTTCGTAAATGTAGTCGACGAGGGTTACGGCCGTTTTTGTTTCCGG
>DASUPR010000329.1:0-4494 GCA_036281015.1 Pyrinomonadaceae bacterium | reverse complement strand
GACAAAACTTCGTCCGCCGGAAATGCGCGCAAGGTCGTTCATCTCGCGGCGCGCAAGGTTGTAGAGCTCGCGGCTGATCGACATGCGTTCGAATGGGCCCATGCGGCAGAAGTTGTTAAAGCTTTCTGCGCTTGCCCCAGGGACGAAGACGCGCCGGTAACGTTCGATCTGTTTTTGCGAGAGTGAAAGCTGGCCGTCGTCCTGGCAGTCTTTCATCAGACGGTCTTCGACAAAGTCTTCCGTGTTGATCTGCACGAAGTAACAAGCGACACCGGCGCGTGAAAGCAACACTCTCGCGGTGCCGTAATCCGAGTTACTCGCGGAATCGACGCCGTCCGTCAGCGCAACGACCGCGCGCCGACCGCGCACGTCGTCGCCCGGCGGGTCGCGAAAGATCGTCTGCACGACGCGTTCGAGCGCGTCGTAATAAGGCGTGCCGTTGCTCGCGCCGAGGTTTTCGATCGCCTGGCGCAACTGGCCGCGGTCGCCTGTTAACGGCGCGAGCACTTCGACGGTTGCAACCGGCTCGTTGACAGTTCGCGCGGTATTGAACGCAACGATGCCGACGCGGTCGCCCGGTCGCAACGCTTCGATAAAACTGTTCGCGGCGGAACGGATCAGCGCGACGTCGTCGCGGGTCGAACCGGAAGTGTCGAGCAGCAAAGCTATCTCAAACGGCGTTTGCGTAGTGCCGAAGTTGGCGATTGTTTGCGGCTGGCCGTCTTCGATGATGCGAAAGTTCTCGGGCTTCAAACCTGACAAGGGCCGGCCCGCAGCGTCTGTCACGACCGCGGGAACAGAAACGAGTTGTGTATCGACTCTGACGACATCGCCTTCGTCGACCTCGTTTGAATCATTGGTCTTTGAACCTTCAGGTTTTTTGGTTTCGTTTGTCTGTTCGGTGCCGTTCGTGACGCGGCGCGGACGTTGAGCCTGTTGCGGAGAGATTTCAACAACCCAAATCCCAATCAGCAAAACGCTTATAAGCAAACGACTACGGCGAAAAGCGAATATTGACATAGCTAATTCCGGATGGGCTCTCGTGGGGAGAATATAAACCGCCCGCGGCGCAAACTGCAAAACAGAACGGTCCCGAAGCGCCAGCTTGACACTCCAAAGCGCGTCGCTTAGCATGGCGAACCGCTGCGGTTAATCGCTGTTTGAGACGGCGTGCCCTGCCGAGTTTTTGAAGGGTCATCGTGGATAAGAAGGCCGGCGACAGGGCTGGTCTCATGAAGGCACGTACGTCAATGGTAGACGGCTTCCCTTACAAGGAAGAGGTTGGGGGTTCGAATCCCTCCGTGCCTACCACACCTCAGCACAAGTTTTCTGCGGAGTCGTAGTTCAGTTGGTTAGAACGCCGGCCTGTCACGTCGGAGGTCGCGGGTTCGAGTCCCGTCGGCTCCGCCACTCTCGAGCGGTCGTCCTGTTTGGGCGGCCGCTTTTACTTTGTTCTCCCATTTTGAACAGTCAACTAGTAAGGGAAAACCACGGGCGTGGCAAATTATCCCCTGCTCCTATTGACCGGGCGGATTTTTCGATTACAATTCCTTCCAACGGTGAATGTGGTTGCCGGGGTGAGGACGGTGACCAATCGAGGCTGAATGCCTCCGCCAACCTTGAGAGGCCGGTCCTAAAACCGGCCTTTCGGTTTTTTGGACCACCATGATTTCCGTCGCTGAAGCCATTCAAATCGTCAGACAACAGACTCGCCCGCTGCCGCAGGAACGCGTCAAACTCGAACACGTTCTCAATCGCATACTTGCCGAAGACATCATCGCCGATTCGGATCTGCCGCCGTTCGACCGCTCGCAAATGGATGGCTACGCTGTGCGCGCGGAAGAGACGGCGGCTGCGCCGGTGCGTTTGCGCATCGTTGGCGAGTCGGCCGCCGGGCGCGGTTGGCATAACGAACTGAAAGAAGGCGAAGCAGTGCGGATCATGACCGGCGCGCCTGTTCCCGCCGGCGCCGACAGCGTGCAACAGGTCGAACTCACACACGAGCTCAAAGACGGCACTGTCGTCGAGCTACTGGAAACTGTCGAACTCGGAAAGTCGATCGTCAAACGCGGCGCTGAGATTCAAGCCGGTGAAACTGTCTTGCAGAGTGGCACGAGCATCAACGCCGCGATGATGGCCGTGCTCGCTGCGTTCGGTTACGTGGGAGTCGCGGTGGCCCAACGGCCGCGCGTCGGCGTGCTCGCAACCGGAACCGAACTCGTCTCAGTCAACGAAAAACCCGGACAGGACCAGATTCGTGATTCCAACAACTACTCGATCTCTGCGTACGCACAACTCACCGGCGCTTTAGTTGAACGCTTGCCACTCGCGCGTGATGAAACCTCAGTGCTCACAAACCAGATCGCCGAGGCCGCTGAAAGGTGCGACGTGGTGGTGACCTCGGGCGGTGTGTCGATGGGTGTTTACGATGTCACCAAGTCGGCGCTTCACGAACTCGGCGCGGAGATCTTCTTCGAGCGCGTGGCGCTGCGTCCGGGCAAGCCAACAGTCTTTGCGCGGCTGCCAAACGGGACGCTTGTGTTTGGTCTGCCGGGCAATCCGGTTTCAGTTGCGGTGACCTTCAATCTTTTCGCGCGCACTGCACTGCTTGCGATGCAAGGCGCAAACGAGCCCGCACTCAAACACGAAAGTGCGTTGCTGGCTCGTAGTGTGAAAGGAAATGTAGATCGCGAGAGTTATCTGCCGGCACAACTAACCACTAACGACGACGGCGAACTGATCGCATTTCCACTCAAATGGGGCGGTTCGTCTGACTTCGTCGCCTTTGCTCTGACAACCGCACTCGCGATTGTTCCGGCAGGAACGAAAACTCTCGAAGCAAACGCCATCGTCAGGGTGTTGCGTTTACCGTAAGCTCGGATTTTCCCTGCACGATGGGCGCGATTCGCTCGGTGAGTCCCTTGAACCCGAAAAACCCCGGCAGACGCTCGATGCGATTTCCGATCTTCCGATCGAACAACTCCAAACCGTCTTTACCGGGAAACAGCGTCGCCATCACGTAGTTCGCGTCCGACTCGCGCTTGGCGCCCGCACCCACCGGCGACCAAAACTTGCCGATGATGAACCGCGCCAGGTCGCGTGAGAACTTCTTCTCCGCCAGCTTCACGCGCGCAACGTTCCAATAGAAACTTCCGTGAATCGATTCTTCCTGCACGATGCCGACCAGCAACTCTTTCAGCACCGGATGACCGGCGAGTTCCGACAATCGGCGATACGCCTGCATCGCCGTGATCTCATTGATCGCGCCCCACACCATGTGCGCGCCGTGAAAGTATTTTCCGAACGGCCGCGTCGCGTGGTTTATCAGGAAGCTTCCGACCGTATACATCTTCGGGATCTTGCCCGTTGCTTCGTGGCGCCAGTTGTCGCCGCTCGGATATCCAGCCTCTTCTAAAAAACGGTTCAGCAGATTCGCGTGATGCAGTTCTTCAATGCTCCAACGGTCCATGAACTTACGGATGATCGGATCTTTGCCGGTCGGCGTGCGCCGTAGTTCCTGGTAATACATGTCGGTGAAGTATTCGATGTCGCGCATGTAGATCAGCACGGGCACAAACGCTGGATTGATCGGATAGTTTTTGATCTCTTTCCAGCGAATGTTATTGACGTACTCTTTTGATAACGCGCGCGGTTGGCGCTCGTACCAGTCAAGTACTTCTTTGTCCGTTTCAAACACAATTAACCTCCACAGGCGGCTTCGAATGGTCGCTAGATGTACGTTCGTCTACCCAAAAATGGATTCTTTTGCCGCCGACGTTTATGTTGGAAAAACTAAGCAGACTGCTGATGGAGATACCCAAAGCTGGACCGAACGCGTAAGCGGCTCGCGCCCGGTTGCGGCAGGATAGACGTAAAAGCGGTCGGATGTCGAGATCAACTTGCTTCGCGCCGAGTTTTTGTTATCTACTTTTCTCCATGACACAGCTTTCTCACGTCGATGATCAGGGCCGCATTCGTATGGTCGATACGAGTGACAAGGAAATAAGTTCGCGGCGGGCCATTGCATCCGCGCGTGTGTTGATGAGTCCGGCGACTGTCGCTGCGCTGCGCGAGCATCGCACGCCGAAGGGCGATCCGCTCGAGGCCGCTCGGCTCGCAGGGATCATGGCTGCGAAGCGAACTGCGGATCTGATTCCGCTTTGTCACCCGTTGCCGTTGACGCATATCGAAGTGCGCGCGCAGCTCACTGAGACGGGCGTGTCGCTGGAAGCGGAGGCCGCGACGAAGGCGCAAACCGGCGTTGAAATGGAGGCGTTGACCGCTGTTTCGGTGGCGGCGCTGACCGTTTACGACATGTGCAAGGCGCTCGAAAAAGGTATGACCATCACTGACGTTCGCCTGGAGCTCAAAACGGGCGGAAAATCCGGGGATTACTCAACTTAGCGGAACATCGTGTTACCGTTGTGCGTTTTAGCCCCTGCGAACTAAAATACGCTCAAATCAGCCAGCCGGAGTTTTATGATGAAATACAGG
>DASUPR010000328.1:0-3627 GCA_036281015.1 Pyrinomonadaceae bacterium | reverse complement strand
CTGATCGACACTGCTTCGGTAAACGACTGTTGTGCTTCCGCGAGTCGATTCAGTCCGAGCAGCGAATGAGCGAGATTCGTGAGCGCGACAAAGACGTCTACTTTCCTTCCCGTCTCGCGCGCCAACGGAAGCGCTCGCTGCGACGTGGACAACGCTTCGGTGAAGTTCTCCTGAAGCAGGTAAACGGCGCTCATGTTGTTGAGCGTGATCACCGTCGCGCGCTTCTTGTTCGCGGCTTCGAGCCCGTTGAGTGCCTCGCGGTGATAAGCGAGCGCTTCTTCGTAGCGGCCCTGGTCGGCAAAAATTCTGCCGATCTGATCGCGAACCATCGCGGCGCCGCCCTTGTCGCCGAAGGTTTCAGTCTGTTTCAGAAGCTGCTGGTAGATTTCCAAGGCGCGCGCGTGATCGCCGAAACGTTTGTATTGCAGGGCCATGTCATGCCGCAGCGTCGCGATCATGAGGTTGTCGCCAAGCTCCTGCGCAAACGTGTGCGCGCGTTCGAGGTGGGCCAACGCTTGCACTGCATTGTTTTGCTGACCGTAGATGATCGCGAGTTCGGCCAACGCGATCATTATTCCCTTGCGGTGGCCCTCCTCCTCGGCGAGACGTAGCGACTTCTGCGCGCACTCGAAGGCGCGCCGGTGATCGCCGAGCGCACGATGAAGGTTGCTGAGCGTTTCATTCGTGAGTGAAAGGCCGCGCTTCGATCCGAGCGACTGATACAACGCGAGCGCCTTTTGCGCGGCTACCAAACCCAGCTCGTGTTCGTCCTGGACATTTCGGATGATTGCGGTGTTCAGCCACGCCGCGGCCACACCGATCTGATAACCAAGCCTTTCCGAGACGATTCGTTGCAGCTCGGCGTAGCGCAGCGCCGTGTCGTATTCCGTCCGAACTTGAGCACGCAGGGCCTTCGAGCCTAACGCACTGATCAGCGTGTTGTTAACGAAGCGCTTCTCCTGTTCGAGAATCTCGTCGCGTTGCTGATCGGTTCGCGCCGCTTCGAGTCGCACTGCAAGCTCATCCTGCACCAGGAACTCGCGCTCGATTCGCCACCCGGAACTCGTCCTGATCCATTCAAACGAACGGCACGCGCCGCGAAACGGATCGTAAGTCAGCAGCACCGCGCCTGTTTTTCGATCGAACCGGCGCTCGTCGAGCGTTAGCTGCGAAACTGCTTTATCGCCCGTGATTTCGAGCTGCGTTACTTCCGGACTGCTCAACTCGAGCCGGGCCTGTGCGAAGACGTTTTTGTAGGAACGTAACTGCGAAGTGAGGTTGGGCGATTGGGGGTTCCAGAACTTGCGCAACGCCTCGAGGTCGCCGGCCTCGAGTGCGCGTCCATACTGCGCGGTCAAGGTGCGCAGACTTTCTTCTTCCGCAGCCGAAGCGCGTATCGGAGTTGAACTTAAGGAATGAGACTGCGCAGACGTGACAGTGAAGAAACTCAGGTTCAGGAACAGAAAAGCCAGCGCTGCGCGGAACGTGTTCGGCATAAAACCGTCCCTCTTCGCGAACAGACTCAGTTGTTAACGCGCAAAAACTCATCGAAAAGGGCCACCCGAAAAAACTTTAAAACGCCCGGTAATATGCCCCAAAGTTCAACAACTTCCTCAGTCGATGTGCTTAATCTCTGAACCAGCGAGGCCGCGTTTCATAAGCAAGCGGGAAATCATAACGAGGCAGATTCTTTTCTTTTCATCACGCAGACGCCTCGCAATGGCGGAGTCGCACACAAACGCATAAATTCGACGTCCTGGAGCTAAGGAGAAAAAAATGTACTACCCCAAAATCAAGAGCATCATCGGGCTGCTGGTTCTAATCAGCGTTGTTGGTTTCGCAGTTACCCCCACTTCGGCCGTGGCCACGTTCGACAACAACAATGGTCCCGAGTTGCCCGCCGGATGCAGCAGCATCGCGGCGCCTGAGGGAAACAAACTCGCGTTTCATGTGTACGCGCAGGGTGCTCAGGTTTACAGATTTAATGGCGCTACGTGGGATTTCGTCGCACCGGTTGCGACGCTGTACGCCGAGCCGAGTTTTCACGGTGAAGTCGGCACGCACTATGTTGGACCGCACTGGGAAAGCAAGAGTGGCAGCAAGGTCAAGGCGACCCGCGTGCTGGACACCGGTTGCACTCCGGATCCGACCGCGATTGCGTGGTTGCTGCTCAAGAAAACCGAGACCAGCGGTAACGGTATCTTCAGCAAAATCACCTATATTCAACGGACCAACACGACCGGCGGCCTGGCGCCAACAGAACCCGGTTCGCTGAACGAACTGCGAGAAGTCCCGTACACCGCGGAGTATTATTTCTATCGCGCAGAGTAAGTAACAGGCATTTCCGAGCGTTAAAAACGAAAGCGTCGCCGGTACAAACGGCGGCGCTTCTGTGTCTTGCCCTCAAAGTTTGCCGGCGGCGGAGCCGGCTCACAAGACTCTTAAGGCAAGCCTCCAAAGTCGTTTCTCTCATTCACACCGGGCTTCAGCCCCGGTGCTACAACCCAACGCATCAACAGAAAACCGTTTCAACGGATTTCGCGGCGCTTTTTTTTGCGACCTGTGAACTTATTCGCCGCAACTTACGCGTTATGCATTGGCAATGACTTTAGTGTGTGGTATAAACCGTGCCCCGATTACGTCCCTTCCCCCGAGGGATTTACAATTCACCATTCAATTTCAAAGGAGTTAACCCTCATGGTTAGAAAGGTTTTCCCCTCGCTTTTCATATTGTGTCTGGTGTTACTCGCGACCTCGCTTACGGCCTCCGCTCAAACGCCCGGAACCGCAAGCGGCAAATACAAATTCGTCATGGAAGATGGCCTCGTCAAATACCTCGAATTTGATGTACGCACTGATGAACGTGGCGGGACCCAAGGCTACTTTCTGTTTACCGATGAAGCGAAAGTACAGTTTGAAGAACCAAACGAGGACGGAGAACGCAAAGACGAGTCGCTCGAGTTTTCCATGAAAGCGGATCTCACTGAGATGACCATCGAGAAGAATCGCGCCGTAATCAGCGGCATGATTCGCGAGTCGAGCCATCCTCGTTATCTCGGCAAGTGGGTGCGGCTCGTGATCGAAGACAACGACGGCGTCGAAGTGCGCGACAGGTTCGGTTGGTCCTTCTGTGCGCCGGAGCAGGGCGGGTGGATTCCTTCGGACGCGGAAGTTCCCGGCGATCGCGGTGCGTTCATGAGCTGGTGGGCCACCGACGCGGAACGTAAAGACGACGTCGGTATACCCTCGCCCAATCTCATTCCGGGTAATTTGAAGGGTTGCAGACCTTATCCAATCTTTGCTTTCGATTTCGCCGAGTTTCTCAAAGGCGACGGATCGATCCAGATCAGACAGTAACTTCCCGGTTACTCCCACACACATTCCTGGGCCAACTCGGCGGACGAAAATAATTATTGCGTCCGCCCTGGCCCGGGTGTAGACTGCCGCCCCTACAAACCAGCTTCCCACGCTCCCTAAAGGTTTGTAGTTTCTCTCGCACATCTTCAACTTAGCGGCTCTCTACCCACAAAAGGAGTGCTCACCATGTCGTGTGTTCGCGTTCGTCACCATCACTCAAACTATTTTCGTGCATCGCTCACCAAGTGTCAGACAAAAGCTGCTTTCGTT
>DASUPR010000327.1:0-10368 GCA_036281015.1 Pyrinomonadaceae bacterium | reverse complement strand
ACCTGGCGATCAAAGTCAGGGAAATCCACAAACAAAAGGAAAGCGCGTCGTTTCGTTGCATCAAGGTTCCGACGGCCGGTGACTAAACTTCCGCGCCCCCATTTTTACGGAGGTAAATGAATGCTTAGGATAGGAAAGAATTCCAAGGATCAGGAAGAGACGGACCACTCCACTCAAAGACCGGAAGTTCCTGATTACGCTGCCAAAACCTACTCCTCCTATCAGGGATCGGGTGTTGAAGCCAAACCCGCGAGCGAACCGGCCTCGAACGCGCCTCGCGGTGCGATGACCGAGAGCGAAAGCCTCGCGCGCGACATCAAGGAAGGCACGTTGAGCGGATTTGTCGGCGGCGGCACCGACGTCACCGGCGAAGCCAACTTCAAGGCCATGATGAGAGTCGACGGCCACTTCTCGGGCCGTATCACCTCGTCAAGCGGAACGCTTATCGTCGGCAACAACGGTAAAGTCGACGCGAATATCGAAGTCGCAAATGCCGTAATTCACGGTACGATCAACGGCGACATCATCGCGACGCAGCGGTTGGAACTCGGCCGCGCCGCGAAGGTAACCGGCAACATCCAGACGCCGTCGCTGATCATCGAGCAGGGCGCGATCTTCGAAGGAAGCTGCAAAATGCTTCAGATGCACACGGCCGCCGAGAAGGCGAATCGAGAGAAGAAGACCAGCGAGCCTCTCGACACCACGAAGATGCCTCCGGTCCGTGCCGAAGCTCCGGCCAAGCCGGCGAGCATTCCAAACGTTTCAAACGTCGTCAGCTAAGCACTTTCCACATTGACTATCCACGGATTACACAGATTTAATCTGTGTGATCCGTGGATTCTTGTTTTTAGGGGCGAAATGAAAAGAGCAGCTTTCGTTCTGATTTGCAGCTTTGCGCTGATGTTGGTTTCTGCCGGCTTGAGTTTTGGCCAGGTTCCCCTTCCGGTTCTCCTCCGCATTACACAAGCCGAAGACGAGCGGCGCTGGGACGATGAATTACGCACGCTGCTCTCGCATCGCCGTGCGGCGATCCGCAAGCGCGCAGCACTTGCGGCGGGAAGAATTGGCAATGAAGACTCGGTCGCTGCGCTTTCAAATCTGCTGAAGGATGCTGATCCGGGTGTGCGGGCGATGGCGGCTTTTGCGCTCGGAGAAGTTGAGTCGATTGCGGCGGCGGATGTTTTGATCGCAGTCGTCAATAACAAGGAAGAGCGCGGCGAGCTGCGCGCACGCGCAATCGAAGCACTCGGAAAGATCGCGGCCGGTTTGCCGCAGGAACAGCAAGCACGTCAACGCGAGCTCGGCGCGGTGATTCGTGAAGCGCTCGAAGCTGAAGCCACCCGTTCGGCAAATCAACTGACTGTACTGCTCGGCATAACTGCCGCCTTGCGCTCACGCCCTGCAGATGCCGGCCCGACACTGGCCAAGTTTCTCAACTCGCCGGACGCGCGTGTCCGATCCGATGCGGCAAACGCTCTTGCGCGGCTGCGTTTGAAAGACGGCAACGAGCGGTTGAGGCATTTAGTTGATACCGATCGCGATCCAAATGTGCGCGCCAACGCCGCGCGCGTGCTCGGGATCACCGAGGACAAGGATTCGTTTCAGTTGTTGCTATCTCGCGCTACTTCGGACGTCGACGAGCGCGTGAGAGTCAGCGGGATTCGTGGCCTTGCGTCACTCAAAAACCCCAACGCCGCCGATCTCCTGTTGAAGCACATAACCACGAATCGAAACGAGATCCTCGAGATCGCGACTACAGTCGGCCGCTTGATTCCGCAAACCAACTATAACGACGCGATCTTCTGGTTCAGAAACAAAAACGAAAAGCTCAATCACACTGCGCCCGAGATCGAAAGCGCCTTCGCGCGCGTGGCCCCGGCCGCTTATCTCGCTGACCTCGAAAAGCTGAACCCGCCAACCGACTGGCGTGCAATCGCTGCAATCGCGAACGCCCTCGGGGAATATGCAGCATTGCCCGACACGCTGAACACAAAACGTGAGTTCGCAGCCGCGGCCGAAGCGCGGCTGCGCAAAATGCTCGAATACCGCAACGCGGACTACGCTATTCCCGACGTGCTACGCGCGCTTGCGGCCTTCAAACCAAAGGATCTCCAGCAGACTCTCTTCACATACTTGCAGCACCGCGACGTGATCGTGCGTGGCGCCGCCGCCGACCTGCTCGGCGCTTTACCGCCGTCCGAAGAGATCACGCGCGCGCTGATACACGCCTGGCCGGGAACAACCCGCGATCCGCTGAACGACGCGGCACTTTCCATTCTCGATGCCCTCGGCAAACAGAAAAATGCCACCGCCAACGAAGCAATAAAGACCGCGCTCAATTCAGGCGACTATCTCGTCCGCCGCCGTGCAGCCGACCTGCTGAAAACGAATGGCGCGGGCGACTTTTCTTCACAGGTCGGCCCGGTGAAGTCGCGAAACACGCAGGCCGATTACCGCCGCGCCCTCGCGCGCATCGGCCGAAAGGTCAGTGCCGTAGTGACTACCACCAAAGGTTCGTTTACTATTGACCTGCTCCCCAGCGACGCCCCACTGACTGTAGATAACTTCGTTCAGCTTGCCCAACGAAACTATTATCGTGGCATCACCATCCATCGCGTCGTGCCGAACTTCGTGATTCAGGACGGTGACCCGCGAGGCGACGGCAACGGCGGACCCGGATATCAGATCCGCTGCGAAATAAACGAGGTGCCTTACGATCGCGCCACCCTGGGCATGGCGCTTTCCGGCAAAGACACGGGCGGCTCGCAATGGT
The DNA here is from genome assembly GCA_036281015.1 of Pyrinomonadaceae bacterium. Taxonomy (GTDB): domain Bacteria; phylum Acidobacteriota; class Blastocatellia; order Pyrinomonadales; family Pyrinomonadaceae; genus PSRF01. The sequence goes on along the minus strand of DASUPR010000327.1, from coordinate 7,595 downwards.
TCGTGACTCACGCGCCGCAGCCGCATCTCGACGGTGGTTACACAGTTTTCGGACGCGTAGTTGCAGGCATGGAAGTGGTCGACAAAATCGAGCGCGGCGACGTCGTGAAGTCGATCACAATTCGTTAGGAGACGGGTGAATAAAACACAAACAACAATTTTCGCGTTCTGCTTCTTGTGCATCTTTTGCGGCCTCGCAGCGGCGCAAACGAAACAGGTAACGCCAGCCGAGCGGCACCGTTATCAGATCGATCTACAGATCAATTTCGACCGTCTCTCCTACACGGGCACGGAAACAGTGCGCTGGATCAATCACGGCGAGAAGCCGGCGTCCGTCATCTACTTTCACCTGTATCCAAATCTGCGCGTCGATCAACAAGTCATCACCGAAGCCGACGAGCCGCGCATCGACATTCTCGAAGTGCGCGCCGCAAGCGATAAGACCGCGCTGTTTTCTGCGCTCGAGGATCAGGGCACGACGTTAAGAGTGAATCTGCGCGAGCCAGTCGCGCCAGGCGCTGCGGCTGAAGTCGTCCTCAAGTTCAAAGGCACTGTTCCCGAGATCGATCGCGATGAAACCAGTTTGACGACGCACGTGGTGAAGCAAGTCAGCGCCGCGCTGCGCAGCGATCGCGAAACCCGGCGCGCACGCGACATCAATTTTCTTTGCCGCGGCGTGATGCTGCTCGGCACAGCTTATCCCGTGCTCGCGGTTCACGACGGCGATGATTGGAGACGCAAAGTCGAATTGTCTGTCGGCGACTTCGTGTTCAACGAAGCGGCGGATTATGACGTGACCGTTACTGCGACTTCCGGTGTCGAAGTGTTCACTTCCGGCATGGAAACCGGGCCGCGTTCAGAAAAGAACACGCAAACGTTCACGGCGACTGCGATACGCGACTTTGCGATTCTCGCAGGCCGCAACCTGCGCAGCGAACACACCGAAGTGAACGGCACGAACGTGCGATCGATCTACTTTGCCGATCACGAACGTGTCGGCAAACGCGCGCTCGTCGTTGCCGCCAACGCGCTGCGAACGTTCACCAACCTGTTTGGGCCGTTGCCGTTCAAGCAGGTCAGCATTGCTGAAGCGCCGCTCGTTGCGGGTCTCGGTAGTTGTGAGTTCTCGGGTTTGAACGTTATCGCCAGTGCTTTCTTCGTCGATTTCGACTCACCGGCCGTGCGTAATCTGCCGGAGATCATTCGCGAGCAACGGCCGTCGGTTGAAGAGAGTCTCGAGTGGACTGTCGCACATCTCGTCGCGCATCAATGGTGGGGCGCCGCAGTCGGAAACGATCCGGCGCGCGAGCCGATACTCGACGAAGCGCTGTCGTGCTGGTCGTCGCTGCTTTATTACCAGCAGATGTACGGGCCGGAAAGAGCGACTGCGGTTATGGACGATCAGTTAAAGGGCGTCTATCGCATGTATCGAACGTTCGGCGGCGATGACATGGACGCGAACCGCCCGTCGCGCGAGTATCGCAACACGTTTCAGTATGCCGCGATCGTATCCGCGAAGGGCGCGTTGATGTTTGTCGACCTTCAGCGCACGCTCGGTGACGAAAAAGTGTTCGCGGCGTTGCGCAAGTATTACCAGGCCAATCTCTACGAGATCGCCCAGATCGAAGACCTGCGCATCGCGCTCGTCGCCGAAGCGCCGGTCGAACAAAGGCGGATGATCGGACGTACATTTACCCGCTGGCTTACGGCCAAGCGAGGTGATGAGGACATCGCGCCGCCCGATCAAGAGTTGGCCACGTCGTTGGGGATTCAGTCGAAGCAAACCCCGGCGCGTTCCAACGACAACAAGAATGCTCTGACGGCGCTGGGTAAAGTGGGGAAATTCTTCTGGCAACAGATGACGCGTATTCGTTGAGTTGAGATGAGAGCTTTGAGTTTTGACGCATTTCCGATTGAACGCGCCGCTCGCGCGCCAGACACCAAGGTTGAGACGAGTCTCGAACGCTTGAGCTGGCTGATGGACGATCTGTTTCGTGTGCCCGTGCTCGGCTGGCGCTTCGGGCTCGACGCGCTGATCGGATTGATCCCGGGTTTTGGCGACACTGCGACTTCGCTGGTCTCGTTCTACATTCTTGGCGCCGCGGTTCGTTATCGCGTCCCGAAAGTTACGCTGGCCAGGATGGGACTGAACATCGCGTTTGATTATCTTGCCGGTTCGATACCATTCGTCGGCGACCTCGCGGATGCCGCGTGGAAGTCGAACCACAAGAACATGGACCTGCTGAAAAAACGAGCGACCGTGTCTGCCGAAGAAGCACGGTCGGGAAGATTTAGCGATTGGTTGTTTGTGGGAGGAATTATTCTTGGACTAATCGCGCTTGCGCTCGCAAGCGCGTTCGTCAGTTTTTACTTGCTGCTTCGTCTCGGCGAACTGCTCGCCGGTATCGGGAACTAACCCGTTACAGCCACTTCTTCTGCAACCGGCAACAAACGCTCGATCGCAGACTTCAACATATCGAGGCCGCGCTCACCCGCGGCAAAGCTCTTCAATTTGCCTTCCGCGTCGAAAAGATAATACGCCGGCACGTAGCCGTTGTGATTGTGAAACGCGTCTTTGAGCTTGTGCTCGTTGTCGACCGCGACAGGCTCGGTGATGCCGTACTTTCCGATCAACTCGCGCACCTTTTCAACGTCCGTGTCGGTCTCGTAACGCGGCATATGAATGCCGACGACACGTAATCCCTGATCGCGTTTCTCGTCACGCCACTGTCCGACGCGCGGCAAGTTGTCTTTACAAATTCCACAGCTCACCGACCAGAAGTGAACGAGTGTCGGATGGCCCGTGATTTCCGACTCCGTATGAGCCTGCGTTCCGCCAAACCACTGAGTCGCGCCGTCGAGCCGCGGCATTTCTGTTCCAATTCTCATCGCCATGATTTATTTCCTTAACCATCCACAGATTGCACAGAGGTCTGTGAAATCTGTGGATGGCCTTGTTGTTATGAATTGAGCGTTTTCTGGCCGGGCTTCCACTCAGCCTGGCAAAGTCCACCGGTCTGCAACGCCTGGATCACGCGCAGCGTCTCTTCCGCCGAGCGGCCCACGTTCAAATCGTGAACGACCTTGTAACGAAGAATGCCTTCCGGATCGATCACGAAGAGACCGCGCAGCGCGATGCCGCTCTTCTCGATCAACACGCCGTAATCGCGCGCAACCTGCTTCGTCGAATCGGCGGCGAGCGGGTACTTCAAACCTTCCACACCACCGTTGTCGCGCGATTGGTTCAACCACGCACGATGCGAGTAAACGGAGTCAGTGGAAATGCCGATAATGTCGGCGCCGATGTCCACGAAGTCCTGGTAACGATCGCTGAACGCCGTCAATTCAGTCGGACAAACGAACGTGAAATCGAGCGGGTAGAAAACGAGCACGAGCCACTTGCCGCGGTAGTCGGAAAGCTTCACCGGCTCGTTGAGTTTCTCAATGTTTTTCGTTGAGGCCATTTCAAAATCCGGCGCGGGCTGGCCCACCATCGCCTTTTCTACTGCTACTGCTGTTGCTGCTGTCATGTATCCTCCAAGAAGTTTGAATTATTCCGTTAAACGCGTTACGAAGACTCGCGACAATCAGGGCAAATTCCTCGCAACGTTAAATGAACTGACTGCGCCTTGAACTTTGATTTTCGGGCCGCCGCCTGCATCAGCTGTGCTGCTTCGGGTAGATGGAAATCGACCAGTTTGCCGCAGCAATCGCAGATCGCGTGATCGTGACGTCCGGTCTCGCGATCGTAGCGGCTGGCGCTGTCGCCGAAGTTGATCTCGTGAACGAGGCCGGCTTCTTTCAGGTAGCGCAACGAGTTATAGACGGTTGCGTAGCTGATGCCGGGCAGACGTTGCCGCGCCGCTTCGAAGATGTCGCTGGCGGTCGGGTGGTCTTCGCGTTCGAGGATCACCTGGAACACCGCCTCTCGCTGCGGAGTCAATTTATGGTCGCTGGCTTTCTTTGTACCCTTCACAGTGGACTTAGACTAATTCTAAATCGAGCTTCTGTCAAGCGGGGGCGGGACATGCCTATATCTGCGGGTGTTTCCTCACGAACTCCACAATCTGGTCAACGTAGGTTTGGAATGGTGGGCACTGAATGCCGTGCGGTTTGAGTAAAGCCTGCGCCTGGCTGGAGTCGTAGAGTTGTTTGACGAAGAAGTAAGGCACAGCGGAGTGTGGCAGGCCGGTGATTCCGGGCGACGGCGGTAACATGAGGAAGAAACGCACCCACGTCGCGGGCGCTGTGATTCGCGAGCGTTTACCGTTAAGTGCTCCCGCAATCGTGTTGAAAAGCTCGTTGGTCGTGAGTGGTGAGGGATCGGAAAGCTGCAGCGTCTTGCCGATAGCGTTTTGATCGAAGGCCAGCGCCGCCATCGCATCCACGACAAAATCAACCGGCACCAGATTCAGGCTCACGCGATGGTTGCCGATGTTTACCGACGACAACGACGGCCAGCGCAGCAGGTAAAGAATCAGGTAATAAACGCCGTCGTATTTCACCGTTTCGCCTGTGCGGGAATCGCCGCACACAACCGACGGGCGATGAATCGTTACCGGCAACTGGTCCTTCACCGTCTCAACTTCGAGCTCCGCGAGATGCTTCGACTCTTCGTAAAAATTTCGATACCCAGCTTCGTGGCGCAGCTCGGTTTCCAGGATCACGCCTTCGCGTTTGCCGGCGACGTAACACGTCGACACGTGATGAAAATGTCGTAGCCACGGAAGCGTGCGGGCAAACTCAACGACGTTGCGCGTGCCGCCGACGTTGACCAGCATCGCGGGTTCGCGTTCGACGGCGAGATCGTAAAGCGCCGCGAGATGAAAGACGCGCGTGGTCTGTTGGCGGGTGAGTTCGAGATCTGGCGCGCTCAGGCCCAGCTCAGGCTGAGTAATATCGCCTTGAACGATCCGGAAGTCTTCGGGCGAACGGCCCGCGAGCGCCGCGATCCGGTCGATCTCGTGCCGGGCGCGGTCCAGCCACGAAGGTTGCACGAGCAGGATGAACGCGCTCGGCGTCCGTGCCAGACGTTCGAGTAAGCGATCCGCAATAAAGCCGGGAAACCCGGTTATGAAGAATGTCTCTCTATCCGGCATCGAAGTACCCGAGTATAATTCACGTTCCTCGCGATTCAGAATTCTTCAACAAAGGAAAATTTATGATCCTTCAGTTGCTCCCTTTGCGCCGCGCAACACTGGCCCTCGCGCTGATCCTGTGCGCCTTCTTAACGACAGCATCGTCCCAACAAACCGACTGCAACGTTCGCGTGACGCTGCTTCAGGTTAACGATGTCTACCAGTTTTCCCCAGTAGACCAGAACACGACGGGCGGTCTCGCCCGCGTTTTGACGCTCAAACAAAACATCCAAAAGGAAAGTCCGAACACGCTCTTCCTGCTCGCCGGTGACACTATTTCGCCGTCCGTTGAGTCGATCACTTACAAAGGCGCGCAAATGATCGAGGCGTGGAACACGATCGGCCTCGACTACGCCACCTTCGGCAATCACGAATTTGATTTTGGACCAGACGTGTTGAAACAACGAATGCAGGAGTCGAAGTTTGGCTGGATCGCTGCCAACGTCATCGACACGACCACGGGCAAGCCGTTTGGCGGCGCCGAGCCGTTCGTCATTCGCGAGTTTGAAGGCGTGAAGGTCGGAATCTTCGGCATTGTTCTTCCCGACACAAAAACGACTTCGCGGCCGGGACCAAATGTCGAGTTTCGCAATTCGTGCGACACCGCAAAAGCGATGGTTTCTGAACTGCGTAGTCGAGGCGTGAAAGTGATCGTCGCTTTGACTCACCTGTCCATGCGCGAAGACAAAGAAGTGGCGCGTTGCGCGGACGTCGATGTGATCGTCGGCGGTCACGAGCACACGTTGCTCGAGTCGCACGCGGGTTCAGCGCCAATCTTCAAGATGACCGCGGACGCGCGCGAGATGGGCCGCATCGATCTGAACATCTCGAAAAGCACCGGCGAGCTCGAAAGTATCGACTGGGAAGTGATCAAGGTTACGAAAGACACGCCCGAGGCGCCGGAGTTTTCCGCTATCTATAAGAAATATGCCGATCTGCTCGCGCAACTGAAAAAACCGGTGGGACGCACAACCGTTCCGCTCGACGCGCGCAGTGCTGAGGGCCGGACGAAGGAAACAAACGTCGGCAACTTCATCACCGACGCTTTTCGCAAAGCGACTGCTGCGGATGTCGCTCTGCTGAACGGCGGCTCGATTCGCGCTGACGAATTGATCCCCGCCGGGCAGTTGACCGTCCGCAACGTCCTGTCGCTGCTCCCTTTCAAAAACAAGATAGTTAAGATAGAAATAACGGGCGCCACGCTGCGGGCCGCGCTCGAACACGGCGTCAGCCGCACTGCCGAAGACGCTGAACCGGGCGGTTTTCCGCAGGTTTCCGGGATTCAGTTCTCGTTTGACGCGTCGAAGCCGCTGGGTTCGCGCATTGTCGAGTTGAAGGTCAACGGCCTGCCGCTCGACGAGAACAGAAAGTACACGCTGGTGGCGCCGACGTTTGTCGCACTCGACGGCGGTGACGGTTATTCGATGTTCAAGGGCGCGACGGTAATCATTCCGCCGGACAAAGCGCCGATGGATTCGGACGTGGTGCAACGCGCGATTAGCTCCGTGCGGTCCATCGCGCCGAAAGTGGAAGGACGCATCAAGCGTTTAGACACGGTTAAGAAATCGACTCCCAAATGCAACTGAACTCCAGCTCCCCGGATTTGGATGGACCTGATGGAGATTCATGACGACAGCTCGGCAAGCAAACGCTACGAAGCCAATCAGCTTTTTCACGAGGCCTACGAAGCGCAGCAAGCCAATGACTACGAACGCGCGATTGAGCTTTACAAACGTTCGATAGAAACCTACCCGACGGCCGAGGCGCACACGTTCCTCGGCTGGGTTTACAGTTTTCAGCAACGTTACGACGAAGCGATCGAGGAATGTCTGGAAGCGATCCGGGTGGACGATACGCTCGGGAATCCTTACAACGACATCGGGAGTTATCTGCTGGCGAAAGGCGATCCGTACGGCTCAGTCCGCTGGTTCAAACGCGCGTTACTCGCGCCGCGTTATGAGTCGTACGCCTTTCCGCATTTCAATCTGGGCCGTGTTTATGAAACGAGGCGCCGGTTTATGGACGCCGCGCGTCACTACGGCCTCGCGCTCGAACAAAAACCTGATTTCACGGAAGCGGCGGTCGCGCTGCGACGGATGCAAGCGCGATTGAATTAGGGCACGACGATCTTCATCTTCTCGCCTTTTTCGTCGACAGCGACGTAGATCACTTCCGCCTCGGTAACGCGAACGCGTGCCTCTTTGCCCAAACGTTCAACCTCTACAATCACACGGATCGTGATCGACGTTGTGCCGACGCGCACTGTCTCGGCATAGAAACTCACCAGATCGCCCACGAAAACCGGCTTGTGAAAGATCACTTCCTTCATCGCGACGGTGACAAAGCGTTCCATCTTTGTGTGTCGATGCGCCTGAATCGCGCCTGCCGTGTCGATGTAACTGAGAATGACGCCGCCGAAAATCGTGCCGCGTGAATTGGTGTCGCGCGGCAGGAGGGT
>DASUPR010000326.1:0-23018 GCA_036281015.1 Pyrinomonadaceae bacterium | reverse complement strand
CGTTGTAATCCGCGTAATTCGTGGTTAAACTCTCCGCCTGCGCTGCTGTTATCACCAGTTAAGTCTTTTTCTCAGGAGGCCAAATCGCATGTATCGAAGACGCCTGTCTTCTCTCTCCCTGCTGCTAATCCTGGCGTGTGCTTTTTCGCTCGTTGCGCAAACGACGGCCCGGCGGCCGATGAAAATCGACGACCTCAGCCGGTTTCGCAATGTCAGCGATCCGCAGATTTCGCCCGATGGGAAATGGGTCGCCTACACCGTCAGCACCACCGACGTGAAGGAAGACAAATCCACTACACACATCTGGATGATTGGTATCGACGGCAGCAACGACAGGCAGATCACGTTCAGCAACGAGAGCGAGAGTTCGCCGCGCTGGAGCCCCGACGGCAAGTATCTGTCGTTTAGTTCGTCACGCCCGGGCAAAGCACGCGGCAATCAGGTTTGGCTCCTGGATCGTAACGGCGGCGAGGCGATGCAGTTGACCGAGATTAAGGGCCGTCTTCAGGGACACGAGTGGTCGCCGGATTCAAAACGGCTCGCACTCGTGATCGGCGATCCCGATCCGGAAGCAGAGCCGACGCCATCTCCGCAACCGGGCGCGACCGCAACGCCGCGCGTGCCGAAACCGATCGTGATCGATCGTTATCGCTACAAACAGGACGGTCAGGGTTATTTGCTCTCGGGCCGCCACACTTACATCTACATCTTCGACATCGCGACAAAAAAACTCGATCGCCTGACGAAGAGCAAGTGGGACGAGAGCTCGCCATCATGGTCGCCTGACAGCAAACGCATCGCCTTCATGAGCAACCACGCGGACGATCCCGATCGCGATCCGTCCGTACAACTCTACGTCGCCGACGCCACACCCGGCGCAACTGAAAAACAACTGACGCCTGCAACCACACGCGCGGGACGCTCGCGTCCGGAATGGAGTCCGGACGGCAAGTGGATCGCATTTCTCGAAGGCGATGAGAGGAAGTACGGCGCGTACAGCATGGACCGCCTCGCGCTCGTGCCTTCAGACGGAAGCGCTGCGCCCACGCGTTTGAAAGCTGCCGAGGATCTCGATCGCGGTGTTTCGTCGCCGCGTTTCAACGCCGACGGCAAATCGATCCGTTTTCTCGTCACTGACGATCGGTCGGTCTATCCGATGAGAGCGAATATCAACGGAGGCGCGGCGGAGCGTCTGTTGTCACCGCCGATCGTGATTTCAAACTGGAACACAGCCGCTGGCCGAACGGTCATGATGTCAGGCGGCAACTCGAAAGCAAACGAGATTTACGTGTGGGAAGACTCCGGCCCGCGCCAACTCACGCGTCAAAACGATCCGCTGATCGCCGAACTCGATCTCGGCACGACCGAAGAAGTCAGTTTCAAGAGCAAAGACGGAACGCAGGTCAATGGCCTGCTCACGTATCCGGTCGGCTATGTCAAAGGAACAAAAGTTCCGCTGTTGCTCAGAATTCACGGTGGACCGAACGCACAAGATCAACATTCCTTAAGCATCGAACGGCAGATGTTTGCGGCGCACGGTTACGCAGTGCTCGCCGTGAACTATCGCGGCAGCTCGGGACGCGGTCAGAAATTCTCGCGCGCGATCTTTGCGGACTGGGGCAACTACGAAGTGCAGGATCTGCTCGCGGGTATCGATCACGTCGTCCGAACGGGCGTCGCCGATCCTGACCGCCTCGGTGTCGGCGGCTGGAGTTACGGCGGCATTCTCACGGATTACCTAATCGCCACCGACAATCGCTTCAAAGCCGCAACGAGCGGCGCGGGCACCGCGTTCACGGTCGCGTTCTACGGCACCGACCAGTACATCATTCAATACGACTACGAGATCGGTCCGCCGTGGAACCCGCAGGCATGGGAGATCTATCAGAAGATCTCGTATCCGTTCCTGCACGCCGATCGCATTCAAACACCAACGTTGTTTTTGGGTGGCGAACGAGATTTCAACGTGCCCGTGCAGGGCAGCCAGCAGATGTACCAGGCGCTGCGCAGTCTCGGCGTCGACACACAATTGATAATCTACCCAAACGAGAATCACGGCATCCAAAGACCCAGTTATCAGCGGGATCGAATGGAGCGCTACCTGGCTTGGTACGATAAGTACATCAAGAAGGCCTCGGCTGCTCCCAGCACCTCGACAGCGCGATAGCCGCTTGATAAAACTGCAAGTAATGAAGTCTGTTTTACTCGCGGTGGTGTTGATTGTCTGTGGTTCTGCGGCCACGAAGGCGCAGTCGTGTGTCACGCCGGAAGACGTGAAGCAGATGCAGGCGCGCGTCGAGGCGTCGTCGCAGGCCAAGTACAACAAGAAGCTCAACGAAGAGCTTCTCAAAATGGCCGAGAAGCATCGTGAGCTGCTCCAGCAAATCGTAGCCGAAGACCAGAAAAAGAAATCCGATCAGGACAAGCTGCGCAAGCTCAACGAGAAGAACGCTGCCAGGTTTTGTGAAATACTGAAAACCTCCGGCTGGCCCAGCACAGCGCTCGTCGGGCAAACCGGAGTGCTCGCCGCTTTTCACATTCTCAAAAACAGTGCGCCTTACGAACTGCAACGCGATCTGCTGCCCGTAATTCTCGCGGTCATCAAGAAAGATCCGACGCAGAAGCCGGAGTTTGCCGGCCTCTACGATCGGTTACGCGTGAGCGCCGGCTTGAAGCAACTCTTCGGCACGCAGGCAGTCAGTATCGGCGGGTTTCTGGTTCTTTATCCGCTGGAAGACGAGTCGAAGGTGAATACGTGGCGCCAGGAATTTGGCATGGGCACGATTCAGGAGAGCATCAGAAACCTCGAACGGCAGTATGGCAAGACGATGATTAAATCGCGCCAGCCGCCGGCGAGTAAGCTCTCGAAACAACTGACCGATTCGATCTCCAAGGCACTCGACTCGGCTGAGCTCAGCGAAGGAAGTTACGTCGATCCCGGAGACGTTATTAGAACCGAGACGAATCTCGTCAGTCTCAACGTGAGTGTTTTCAATACCAAGTCGAAACTGTTTGTCGGCTCGTTAACCAAGGAGGATTTTCTCGTCCTCGAAGACGGCAAAGAACAGACGGTGAGCTACTTTGCATCGACTGATGTGCCGTTTGATTTGGTGTTGCTGGTTGACTTGTCGGGATCGACTTCCGAAAAGCGCGATCTGATCAAGAAATCGACGTTGCGTTTTATCGAAGCGGCGCGTCCCGACGACCGTCTCGCGATCGTGACCTTCTCAGACCGCACCGACGTCATTTCACCGCTCACGCTCGATCGCGAACAACTCAAAGCGAGTGTCGCAAACATGAACGGCGTCGGCGGTTCACACGTCTGGGACGCGGTGAAGTTTGCGCTCGATACCATTCTCGGACCGAAGACGATGGAACGGCGTCGCGCGGTCGTGCTGATGAGTGACGGCGTTGATAATGCTCTGTCGCGCTACAGCTCCACGTATGGATCGAAAATCTCGTTTGCTGATCTGGTTGAACAGGTACGACAAACAGACACATTGATCGTGCCGATATATCTGGACACCGAAGACCAAATGGGCGCTGGTTATATGTCGCTTGACTATGAGAATGCGCGCCGCACACTGAACCTGCTCGCGAACGAGAGTGGTGGTTCTTACTACAAAGCGAAAAAATTGTCTGATCTCGAAGGCGTGTACGAGCAAGTGATCAACGATCTCGGCAAGGTCTACAGCTTGGGATACAAACCGACAAACCCGGAACGCGACGGCACGTGGCGCAACGTGCGTATCTCGATCGTGAACCGTGAGGATTTGGTGACCCGCGCGCGTCCCGGCTATTACGCTCAGTGATTCAAATCGATCCGTTTAAGGAGTCCCGATGATCCGTCGAAGTTTGACTTTGGCGTTGTACATTTGCCTGCTGTCAGTTCTAAATCCCGTTCCCGCTCAGGTGCGCAAGCGCCCCGTTCGGACCACAACTGGTCCAATACTCGAAAAAAACATCCGCGCGGAGTTGAGTTTTTTAGCGAGCGACGCTTTGCAGGGGCGTGGCAGTGGCACTGGTTACGAACGCATCGCGGCAGAATACATCGGTTCGATGTTTCACCAGTTTGGTCTCGAACCCGGAGGCGATACAGACGCTTCAGGCATTAAGGGTTTCGTGCAGCGTGTGCCGCTCGAGTCGTCGAAGTTTACTGAGCCGCCTGCGTTCACTGTCACAGCGGGAGGCAACACGCACAAGTGGCAGTTTGGCCGCGACTTTCTCGTCTCGTTTTTGCGCGCGCACAAGATCAGCGGCGAGTTGCAGGTGATCGAACCTTCCGGCACGCCGGCGAAAGGCGCCGTCGTCGTGATCAAGATGCCGGAAAAAGCCAACCAGGACGAACGGCGAGCCGCGATGATGAAGGCATTCAGCGCGGGATCGGTCGCGGTCGTGATGCCGGAAACGGAAGCTAATCGCAAGACACGCGAAGCGGGCGACGCGCGTTTGCCCACGTTGCCGGGGCGGGTGTCCGGTGCAGGTGAAGGACAGTTTGCGGCGATCTCGTTGCGACAGGATGCGATCGACGTGCTCGCCGGCTTGCCTGCGGGCGCGCGAGCGGAGTTTGGCGGAGCCACCGAACAGTCGGACGGCGGCGCGACGTGGAATGTAATCGGCGTCATACGCGGTACCGATCCGAGCGGCGAAGCGATCATGCTGAGCGCGCATCTCGATCATCTTGGCGTCAACGAATCGCTGACGGGCGACAAGATCTTCAACGGCGCTGATGACGATGCGTCAGGCTGTGTCGCGGTGTTGGAAATGGCGCGTGTGCTGGCGGCTGGAAGAAGACCGCGCCGCACGATCTACTTCATTTGCTTCGGCAGCGAAGAACGCGGTGGCTATGGCGCGCGTTACTTCATTTCCAACTCGCCGGTGCCGCTCGAAAAGATCGTCGCCGATTTCAACTTCGAGATGTTGGGCCGCCCCGACACGAAAGTGCCGCCGGGAACGCTTTGGTTGACCGGTTACGAACGCTCGACGCTCGGGCCGGAGCTTGTGCGACAGGGAGCGGCGCTGGTTAAGGACCCGCGTCCCGAACAAAACTTCTTTCAACGTTCAGACAACTACACGCTTGCGCTGCGCGGTGTGATTGCGCACACGGTTTCGAGTTTCAACCTGCACAGTGATTATCACCGGCCGAGCGACGACATCAGCAAGATCGATTTTCCGTTTATGACGCGCTCGATCAATTCGCTGGTGAAGCCGATTCAGTGGCTGGCGAACACGACTTTCAAGCCGGCGTGGTTGCCGGGACAGGCGCCGGGTCGTCCTTAACGATTTATGACTGCGAAGCCAAAATTCTTTGCGACGCCGGAGAAGTTTCGCGAGTGGCTGGAGAAGAACCATGCCAGTGCAAATGAACTCCTCGTCGGTTTTCACAAGAAGAGCTCAGGAAAGAAGAGTATTACTTACGCGGAAGCGTTGGACGAAGCGCTTTGTTTTGGTTGGATCGACGGCGTGAAACGCAGTCTTAACGAGACGAGTTATACGCAGCGGTTTACGCCGCGGCGCGCTCGAAGTATTTGGAGTCTGGTAAACGTCAAGCACGTTGAGCGTTTGAAGAAAGAAGGAAGGATGCACGCGGCGGGGCTCGCGGCTTACGAGCAACGCGATCCGAAGCGCACCGGAATCTATGCTTTCGAGAACGCGCCGCGCGATTTGTCGGCTGAGTATGAGAAACAGTTTCGCAAGGTCACGGGTGCGTGGGAGTACTTTCAAACGTATCCGCCTTACTTGAAAAAGACCGTTTCGTTCTGGGTGATGAGCGCGAAAAAAGAGGAGACGCGTTCGGCGCGGCTACAGCGGTTAATCGAGAGTTGTGCAAAGGGCGAACGCATCGGGGTCCTACCGGCAAAATCCAATTAACCTGTGCCTGACTTACTTGTAAATCTATTGAAGCTACCGCCGGCTGAACACGAATCGGACGAATTCCTGGTGCGGCGGGCGCAGCCGTTTGAGATTAGCGCGGTGCGTTCGTTTGTCGCCGAGAAGTTTTCTACGAGTTGGGCGGATGAGATTTCGGTGGGATTTGCACGGCAGCCGATCTCGGTTTTTGTTGCTACGATAGAGCGCGAGCTGATCGGTTTCGCAGGTTACGAATGCACGCGGCGCGGGTTCTTTGGTCCAATGGGCGTCGTCGAACGCGCGCACGGCAAAGGCGCCGGAAAAGCTTTGCTGCTCGCCGCGTTGTGGGGTTTGCGAGAGATGGGTTACGTCTACGGCATCGTCGGCGCCGCCGGACCGGTTCGCTTTTATCAAAAGACTGTCGGCGCGATCGTGATTCCCGACAGCGAACCCGGAATTTACACGGATCTGTTGAAGAGCAAGCAATGAACTCGCTGCCGCCTGGGCCAAAGGGAAAACTCATCACCGGTGTGATGCGCGAGTTCAATAACGACACGCTCGGCTTCATCGAGCGTTGTCAACGCGACTACGGCGACGTCGTGCGCTCGCGATTTCTCTACCTTTACGCCTACTTTCTTTACAACCCCGCGGACATCGAAGCGCTCCTCACCACCAACGCGAAGAGCTATCGCAAAGCGCGTTCGCTTCGTTCCCCTTTCTTTCATCGGCTCGTCGGAAACGGGCTCGTCACGAGCGAGGGAGACTTTTGGCGGCGCCAGCGGCGTCTGGCGCAACCCGCGTTTCACCGGCAAAGGATCAGTTCGTACGGCGACATCATGGTCCAATACGCGGACCGCGCCATCTCGCAGTGGAAACACGGCGAACAGCGAGACATCTCGCGCGAGATGACGCGCCTCACGCTCGAGATCGTCGTCAAGACACTGTTCAACTCCGACGTCTCCAACGACGCCGATCACATCGGCGCGATGCTGTCGCACATCGTGAAACCGTTTGCGTCACAAGCGACGTTGAAATGGATCGCCGACAACCGTCTGCCGACGCCGGGTCACTATCGCTACTTCAACGCCGTGAGCGAGATCGACAAGGTCGTGTTTCGCATGATCGGCGAGCGCCGCGCGAGCGGTTCGGACGAGGGCGATCTGCTGTCGATGCTGTTGCAGGCGCAGGACGAAGACGGAAGCCAGATGACCGACGCGCAACTGCGTGACGAAGTGATGACGTTGTTTCTCGCGGGTCACGAAACCACGGCGCTCGCGTTGTCGTGGAGCTGGTATCTGCTGGCAACGCATCCGGAAGCGGACCGGAAGTTTCACGAAGAGTTGGACGAGGTGCTTGATGGGCGCATGCCGGAGGTTTCCGACATGGCGCAGTTGAAGTACACGGAGATGATCGCGAAGGAAGCGATGCGGTTGTATCCACCGGCTTATGCCGTCGGGCGCGAGGCTGTTGAAGACACGGAGTTGGGTGGTTATGCGGTACCGCGCGGGACGCAGCTTTTTGCGTTTCAGTGGGTGACGCATCGCGATCCGCGTTTCTTTGAGCGCCCTGATGAATTTGAGCCGGAGCGTTGGGCGAGTGAGGCGGTTGAGAAGATGCCGAAGTATGCGTACTTTCCGTTTGGCGGTGGACCACGGCAGTGTATCGGCAACTACTTCGCGATGATGGAGATCGTTTTATTGCTCGCGACGATCGGACAGCGGTTTAAGTTTTCACTAGTTGAGGGACATCAGGTGGAAGTGCTGCCGGTGCTTTCGCTGCGGCCCAAGAGCGGGATCAAGGTGAAGTTATCCCATCGCTTTAACAATTCGACTCCACTCGTCGATGGTTAACGTCTCCGCGCGCCGGTTCAATTCGACGTTGGCTTTACACAACACGATACTCGCGCCGCCGTTGCGCTTCAGCACGTCGGCGAGATTGCCGGTCGCCTGTCGTAAGTTATTAAGAATCGTTTTCCTCTTCTGCGAAAATCCCCGGCTCACGGTCTCCCAAAACAGGCCTTCAAGTGGAATGGAAACGTCTCTGAACTTTAAACGGATCACACTACTCCAAACCTTTGGCGGCGGCCGAAACGCGCCTGGTCCAACATCAAACAGTTTCTCGGTCTCGCAATAAGCTTCCACCAGCACCGACAGAAAACCTCTTTCACTCGATCCCGCAGGCGCCATCATTCGTTCGACCACTTCGCGCTGAAGCATCACGACCATCTCGCCCAAACACGCACGCTGCTCGATCAGCCGCTGCAAAATCGCGGTCGAGATGTTGTACGGAAGGTTCGCCACCAGCCGCGCCTGACTCGCCGGTTCGATCTCGCGACAGAAATCCGTCGTCAGCGCGTCTCCCATGACCAATTTGAAATTCGGAAAACTGCCGAACTGTTCCGTCAACACCGGCGCGAGTTTGTTATCAAACTCGACCGCAATTACACGACCGGCGCGTTCGATCAACTGCGTGGTGAGCGCACCCGTACCTGGTCCAATCTCGACGATCGTTTCGTCACTCTGCGGCGCGAGCGCTTCGATGATGCGTTGAATCGTTCTCTTGTCTCTGAGGAAGTGCTGGCCGAAACGTTTGGAAGGAGTCGGTTCGTCGGCGCTCACGTTGTTTGTCCTGCCGGATAGCCAGTGACCTCAACATCGCGGCCGTGTTGAATCACTGAAATTCGTTCGAGTTCGAGCGCTTCAGCCATGCGCTCGATTCCCTTCCCGCCAACGGCTATGGGCGCGTCGGTGCCGCCGATGATCTTTGGCGCTACGAAGAAAGTGACCTTATTGGCCAGGCGCGAATCGATGAAGCTGCCGGCGATCGCCGCGCCGCCTTCGACGAGCACGCTTTGAATCGAGCGACGACCAAGCGCGTCTAATACAGGGAGGAGATTTCTGGGATCTAAATTAAGGATCTCAACGCCCTTATCGAACAATCCTCTTAAATCCCTTCCCTCCGCACTCCCGACCACGAGCACCGGAGCTTCAGAGGTCGTCGTCGCCAACTTCGATTCCGGCGACAGTTGCACTTTGTCGTCGAGCACGACGCGAACCAGCGGTCTTCGTCGACGCAAACCCGAGCGATCGGTCAACAACGGATCGTCTTTCAAAACCGTGCCCGCGCCGACGAGAATCGCATCGTACGCATGCCGCAACACATGCACCCGCGCGCGCGACTGGTCCCCGGTTACCCAACGCGAATCTCCTGTCCGCGTCGCGATCTTTCCGTCAAGCGAAACCGCAAACTTCAAATGCACAAACGGTCGCCCGGTGCGCATGTAGTGCAAATACGCTTCGTTGATCTGCGCCGCTTCTTCTGCCAGCAAACCAGTCTCGACTTCGAGCCCTGCCGCACGCAGGTGCGCAAAACCTTTGCCGGAAACTTTGGGATTGAGATCTTCGATTGGCGCCACGACGCGTTTGATACCCGCGGCGATCAACGCGTCGGTACACGGCGGTGTGCGGCCATGATGTGCGTGTGGTTCGAGTGAGACGTAAGCGGTGCCGCCGCGCGCTTTCTCGCCGGCAATCGCGAGCGCGATCGTTTCGGCGTGGTTCAGTTCTTCGAAGATGTAAAAACCTTCGCCGGCGATCTCGCCCGACGGACTGACAATTACACAGCCGACGAGTGGTCCAGGACTGACTTGGCCCACGCCTCTCTTCGCAAGCTCCAGCGCCCGCTCCATCATGCGCCGATCAGTTTCGGTCATTAATTACCAAACAAACTATTCACGTATTGATGAGGATCAAACACCACCAGATCGTCGACCTTTTCACCAATCCCCGCATAACGGATCGGCAGGTTCAACTCTTTTGCAATCGCCACGGCGATGCCGCCTTTCGCGGTGCCATCCAGTTTCGTCAGTACGATGCCCGTCACACCAGCGACCTTCAAAAACTGTCGCGCTTGTTCGAGACCGTTCTGGCCCGTGACTGCATCAACCACCAAAAGCGTTTCGTGCGGCGCGCCCTCGACTTCACGGCCCGCGACGCGTTTCATTTTCTCCAACTCGGCCATCAAATTCGACTTCGTGTGCAGCCGTCCGGCGGTGTCGACGATCAACACGTCGGAGCCGCGCGCCTTCGCCGCTTTCAACGAATCGAACAACACTGCGGCCGGGTCAGTTCCCTGCTTCTGTTGAATCAAGGGCACGCCGGTGCGATCGGCCCAAATCGCGAGCTGGTCTGACGCGGCGGCGCGAAACGTATCAGCCGCGCAGATCAGAACGTCGTTGCCTTCGGCTTTGATTCGTTGCGCAAGCTTGCCGATCGTTGTGGTTTTGCCCACGCCGTTCACGCCGACGATCATCATCACGTACGGCGCGACGCTTTCCGGCACGCTCGTTTCAGACGCGACGCCTTCCCGCTCCGAAGCCTGCAGGATCGTCAGCAGCTCGTCCTTGATGGCTTGTTTTAGTGCTTCGAGATCGTTGATCTGTTTGCGCGCGATACCGCGGCGGACAGTTTCGAGGATGTGGAGCGTCGTCGGAACGCCGATGTCGGCAGCGATCAAGACTTCTTCGAGTTGATCGAGCAACTCGTCGTCGATCTGCTTGCGACCGGCAAAGACTGTGTCGAGTTTTTCCGAGAGCGACTCGCGCGTCGCGGCGACAGCGCGGCGGAAACGTGCGGAAAACTCCTGTTCGAGCGCGGCCTCCTGCGCCTGCAGCTCTTCGATCGAACGGTCGAGACCGAGAATTGACGAGGAGAATGTCGAGCGAGCAGGAACCGGAGACGGATCTACCGTTTTAGCTGGTGGCTCGGGCGCCGCCTTCGGTGGCTCGGGCGCCGCTTTCGGTAGCTCGGGTTCGGGTTTGGGAGGCGCGGCTGCCGGAGTTTCCTCCTTGACCGCAGGTTCATTTAGACGGAGTGAGACAAACTCGTCTTCTTTCTTTCTACGCCAGAAAAGTCCCATGAAGCCGACGATTATAGCCACAGACTACACGGATTGACTAATCTGTGTAATCTGCGGAGTCTCAGTCGGTTTTGCAACGGATTGTGGCTTCTTTAACTTCACGACGCCGGGGCGGATCTGGCCTTCGCGGCAGGCCTCGGAGAGTGCGGCGACGACGGCCGGGTCGTAACGCGTGCCGACAAAACTCTCGATGCGTGCGAGCGCGTCTTCAAACTTCATCGCTTTCTGATACGGGCGATCCGTGGTCATCGCGTCGAACGTGTCGGCGACCGCGACGATCTTGCCCATCAACGGAATCTCGTCGCCCTTCAGGCCCTGCGGGTAGCCCATGCCGTTGACCATCTCGTGGTGCATGTACATTCCGGGCAGAAACTCCTTCATCGCCGGAATCTGCGACATGATCTTAAAGCCCTTCTGGGGGTGACCCTTCATGATTTCATACTCTTCGTCGGTGAGCGCCGCGGGTTTTTTGAGAATCTTGTCGTCGATCGCGATCTTGCCGACGTCGTGCAGCAGCGCGCTGATGCGGATCTTTTCGATCTCGTCGTCAGGCAGGGCGAGGCGTTGCGCGATGGCCATGGAGAAGCGCGAGACGCGTTCGGAGTGACCGCGTGTGTACGGGTCTTTGCCGTCGATCGCGGCGGCGAGTGCTTTGACCGTGCCGATAAAGAGCTGGCGGTTTTCTTCAGCCGAACGTTGCAGATCGCTGATGAAGTGCTCGATCTGATCCGTCATCAGGTTGAAGGAGTTGCCGAGGTCGCCTATCTCGGTGCGGCTCGTAACGGTGATGCGTTTTGAGAAGTCACCGGAAGCGATGCGATGAGCACCGCTTGCGAGCTCGCGTACCGGATGCGTGAGTTTGCTGGCGAAAAAGATACCGATGATGATCGTGATCAGTCCGGCCACCAAACTAATCCAGAGCACTTGCCAGCGCATGTCGGAAACGGATGCGAGCGCGGCGGCTTCGTCCTGAATGGCGATCACGCCGAGATGCGAACTCTTGTCGAGTTCCGCGGTCGCGTACGAACCCAGCATTTCGACTGACTTGCCGTCGCGCGTGGCGGAGAACGGTGCGAGCGCCGATTGGACCTGATCGCCTGACTCGAGCCACTCCTGAACCACTTTCAGGTCCGTCATCGGCTTCTCAGAAAACGCTACGCTGGCTTCCGGGTGCGCGACCGCGCGGCCGTTTTGATCGACAACAAATACGACCGGGAGCCCGGCGTCCAGGAGCTCACGTTCGCTTTTTGAAGTTGGTTGTTGGACGGCGTCAAAGACTTCCTGAAACGACACGATGGCCACGACGGCCGCCACGACGTCCTGATTGTTGTTGCCGCCGAGCACGGGCTCGGCGATTGTCAGGGCCATTTCCTGTCCGGAACGGATGATCTGCGGGCGGCTGACGACGAGCCCACGGCCGTTCATGCGTGCCAGCACTTCGCTGACGCGCGCGTCGACTTCCTCAAGCTTGATGACGTCGGGCTGAAAGGCGCGATGGAGTGTTCCGTCCACGGGCCAGAGCGCCAGGGCGATGAGATTCGGGTCTTCCTGAAGTGTCTTTTGGAGGCGCTGGTCGTAGCCGCTGTCGTCGAAAGCCTGGATGCCGCCGGCGATCTCAAACGCGCGCGCGAGACCGGTGACAACGTCGCGGTAGCGCTGGCCGTAAAGCTCGATCTGGCGGGCTTTGTCCTGCACGAGCTGCGCCTGGTAGCGCCCTTCGATGGACCGGAGCTCGTCGGCGCTGCGGCCGGACAGAATGATGCCGGCGAAGGCGAGCGGCGCCAGGCCGACCAGGAGCAATACACCCAGCACGATGTAGAGGAGACGGATTCGTCCGAGTTTTTCGAGCATTCGTTAACGTAGGCGGTACAATCGCGGCAGGTCTTCGGGTTCTGGGAAGGCTTCCGGGTTTCTTCCGAGCGCGCCGCTCGGCCGCCCTATTATTGTCGACCAACTACTTAGGTGTCAACGAGTTTTGCCATTGTTGACCACAGTGCGGAGATTTGATCGGCTGCGGGAGGAGTCACGGCGTCTAAAGTGTTGAGCGCCAAATGGAAACTGCAGGGGAGACTTTGGCCACTGACGAGATCATCCTGGAACGTGCTCTGAGTGGCGAGCCTGACGCTTTCGGCGAGATCGTGCGGCGCTGGGAGCGGCGCATCTTTGCGCTTGCTTACGGCATGCTGGGGCGTGAGGAAGACGCCCGGGACGCGACGCAGGAGACTTTTTTGGCGGCCTTTCGGAACCTGCGCGGCTTTCGCGGCGAGGCGAAGGTTTCGTCGTGGCTGCACCGGATTGCCGTCAACCAGTGCATCACGCGCCAGCGGCGAGCGAAGGTACGAAACGAGTCGGCGCTCGACGACGATGAGGCCACGGCAAACACTTTTGCGGCGCCTCTGGAAGCGTCGCCGGCGACGATCACGGAGGGACGGCAACGAAGCGTTGCGGTGCGCCGGGCGCTCAACAGCTTGCCGGTTGAATTGCGGCAGGTGGTGGTGATGAAGGAGTTTGAAGAGCTGACGTTTCGTGAGATCTCGGAAGCGCTCGACCTGCCCTTGAGCACGGTCAAGAGCAGGCTCTACACGGGACTGAAGCAACTGCAAATGCGTCTGGAGAAGTTCGCGGCGTGAGATTGCGAATGGCGCAAGAGACTTTTGGAAGCGACTTCACGCGGCGAAGCGACAGAGCCGCAGTGCTGAAGCAGCGACGTAACGAAGCGGCGAACAGAGATTGGACAAGGTGCTTAAGAACGGGAATGAAGATGAACGAAATGGACCTCTCCTCAACTTGTGAACGCGCGGAAGAGCTGGTTTCGGTGCTGTATGGCGAAGCCGGCGAGCGTGAGCGGCGCGATTTTGAAGTTCACATGCAGCAGTGCGGTAACTGCCGGGCGGAGTTCGCGGCGTTTGCGCAGGTGCGTGAATCGATCGGCCAATGGCGCGATGAAGCGTTGTCCGGATTTGTTTCCGCACACGCGGGCGCACCGCCGGTCAGGAAATCGGCGCTCGCGGCGTTGCGGCAGTTTTTCGATCTGTCGCCGTTGTGGTTGAAGGGTGCGGTTGGTTTTGCGGCGGTGGTTTTCTGTGTGCTCGCGGCGTTAGCGGTGTGGCGGTCGGGACCAACGGATGAACCGGTGCAAGTGGCGACCGGAAATCCTGACGCTGTTTATACGAAACAGGATTTGGACCGCGCAGTTCAGGAAGCGCTTGCGAAACAGCAGCGCGAGCAGCCCGATGTTCCCGACAAGCCGGCGATCATCGTGGAGTCGCCCAAGCCGAAGAGTTCAAACATCGCCAAGTCAGAGCCCAAAGCGCGACGGCCGTTTACGAAAGCAGAACGCGCTCAACTCGCCGCCGAGTTGAGACTGATCACCGGCGATGATGAAACTGATCTTGACCTGCTCGACGATCGGATCAATAGACAGAGGTAGAAATGAAAATACTGCTCAGTTTGTTACTTGTCCTCACGGCCGCAAGCCTCGTCATGGCCCAGCAGGAGCCCGGCGTGACCCCGGACCCGATCGAACAACTTCGCCTGACGCCCGATCAGCGCCAGGCAGTTCGCCGCATCGTCGCGGACACGAGACTCGAACGCCAGGCAACGAACCGTCGCTTGCGTGAAGCCAACGTCGCGCTCGATCAGGCGCTCGACAATGGACCAAACGACGAGAACCTGATCGAACAACGAATCAACGAAGTCGCCGCTGCGCACGCGGCGCAGTTGCGGCTGCGGATTCACACCGAGATGAGAATCCGCCGCATCCTCAATCCCGAACAGTTAGCCACGCTGCGCCGTTTGCGGCTTCAGTTGCGCGACGTCATGGCGCCACAACGAATGAACAACCAGCGACGGCCCGCGCGGCAGCAGGGACTCCGTCCACGTCCGTAGAATCGCGCTAAGGCCAAACCTGAAGACGCTTGATGTCCTTGATCGAACCGCTGAAGAGTCCCTTATGCCCGTTGTGGTTAGCGTCGAAGGTCCCTTCGATTAATACGTAGCGTTGGTTAAGCTTTTTATTGCGCTCAAAATCCATTTCGAGCCAGATGGCGTTCTGTGTGATGTCGTACTTGAAATCCTCCTGATGCAAGTACACCGCAGTACCTTCGAACTCCACTGACACAAAGCCAATCACCCGCACGAATTTGCCATCGTACTCGTTCGGGTTCGCGATCAATTGCACCAGTGACACCCTCGTGGGTTGCTGCGCGTTCGTCTCAGTGTCCATACTCGACTCTCGTGCGCTGATTGCGCCAAAACCCAGCGCAATCAGCGCAGCACCAATAAAAAGGTACTTCTTCATGGTTTCCTCGGGTTTGTTGGAACGGGTGTTCTGTCTGGCAGGAACACCCCGGCTTTCCTAAAGTTCTTCGGGCTCACTCTGGCGTTAACCGGATCATACATCTTAATGCGACCGCTTGGCGTCCCCAGGAATTCAGGCACGTTGGCCTCATTGGCGGCTATAACGTCATCTCGCGAGAACCTCTCGAACTGACCGGGTTTATTAGCGGCAGCGTGCGTGTGGTAATACCCGGCCTGCTTCTGGCCCGAGTCACATGGCTCAGGAGCTGATTCATCCTTTTTGTTAATCGTAGTAGGCGGCGTATAAACAAACGACCCGTCGAGGTTTTCGCAGATACTGCCCGCGTACTCCTTATTCTCCTCGATCGACTGCGCGTTGATTGATTGCAATGCCGCAATCGCAGCCGCTATTGCCGAATCGAAGCGCTCCTGTTTCTTGACGTCCTTGCTTTGCGTGAAGTGACTCGCAATCGCCCCGACGTTGCCGGCGATCTGCAAAGCAGTCAGCCCCATCGCTCCTTTCGTGATCATGGTGGTTTCAGCAAACGGCAACCCCAGCACCTTACTCAGGGCCCGATTCAGTATCTTACCCACCGTGCCATTTACCACGCCGGTGACTTTAGCCAGCAGCCCTCCAGTTATCTTGTTGACAAAGCCGCCGATGGCGCCAAGGATCGAGTTCAATCCTTTCAGTATCGCGCCCGCTCCCGGTATGCCGAAGCCCGAGGCAATGGTCAGAACAACGACGGCGACACTGACGACAACGGCGATCCACTTGAAGAGCTTGGCCAGGAAACTGAACAGCTTCTTGAAGAAGAGGCCCGAGGGATCCGTAAAGTTAACCGGATCGTTTCCACAATAGGTGTACATATTCAGCGTTTGTGGATCGCTGATGTTGGCTGCTCCCATTCCGAGCGGATCCACTTGCGTAAATCGTCCCTGTTGCGAGTCGTACTGGCGATTCACGGCGTAATCAAGACCCGTAACCGCACTGCGATCGTAAGTAGTGAATCTCCGGTTTGTTGAACCGGTGGATTCAGAGGCGAAGGCGGTTCCAAACGGCATGGTCACCTGTTCAAACGATGTTCCGTTTGACGGGTTGCTGACGACTCGCGTGCCTAGTCGATCCGGATGGTGATACTGAATCGCTTCACCACCGCCACCGTTCGGCGTTCGCGTCGAAAGCAAACGATTGCCAAAGTAAACATAGCTCTTTGACCATGAAGGCAAGGTCGACGAACCGGTCTCTGTGTACTCGGCGAGGACTGGCCCCCCTTGACTGACGTAGTAAGTTCGCACGCCGCCTTCTTCACCAACCAGACGATCGTTCGTGTGGCCAAAGGTGTACGACGCGAGCACTGTCACGTTGTCATCGGCTTTGACTTTGGCGAGACGACCGGCTGCGTCGTACTGATAACGCTGCCACACGCCACCGGTGTTCTGCGTGCGCGTTTGGTTGCCGGCAGCGTCGTAGGTCCAACCGGAATTGGTGACTCGATTGGTCGCCGGGTCGAAGGTTTGTGATTGCAAACCATCACGCGGTACCGTGACGCCCGCGGGTGGTCCATACGGACTGATGCCACGCACCTTGTTATGGAATTCCGGCGCGAGGTCGAACGCCAGACGAACGTTGTTTCTGCCGTTGATTGGCACCTGGCTGGTCCAGAAAGCCCAACCACCGGAGTCCGGCTCACGATAGAGATATGCCTTGTAAAGATCGTAGACAAACTGACTGTCGTTGCGATTGCGGTTGATGTATTCCTGCGAAGTAAAGAGCGACACGCCCAGGCTCTTCATCCCTTCCAGAAACTGCGTCTGTCCCTGAGAGTAATTCGTGCGCAGGGTGTTCAACCACGAGTTCAGTTCCGTGGAGTTCGGTTGCCGGTTCAATGCGCTCTGATAGAAGTTCTTGATGTAGTCTTCGAGCACGTAAGAGTGGGCCCCGAGACGATTGCCGTAACGATCGTACTCGTAGCTTTGCGCCCAGTTGTGGTTTTGCCCGCCCGTTGCCCGCAGCAAACGGCCGAGGGCGTCGTACTCAAAGCCGCGATCCTTCCCGTGATCGAGATTGTTCAGGGTCTTGGTTAACTGACCGGTGCGTTTTCCATTCGCGCCAACGTAGTCATAGGACAGGTTGAGCAACGTGGAGCCGTTGCGAGTCAGGGTCTGGTTCTCGAGCAAACCGGTCTGCGCGTGGTAACTGTAACTTTCGTTGACCTGGTTGGTACCGGTTCCGACGTTGAGCGAAGTCGTCTGGCTCGCCGCGTTGTAGTTGATACCTCCGGCCTGCGTTTGACCGTCGTAAGTCAAGCCGCTCATCCGGCTTGCAACGTCGAAATCACGATGAACGAGTTTGCGTGAGCCGCCGTTGCCGTGCTGCGCGGGATAACGCACGTCCTTCACGCGATCGAGCGAGTCGTAGATGTAATCCGTGACGAACGGATATGAACTGCGACTGTTAAGGACCACTGTTCGATCGATCAGCCGTCCGTCTGTGTCGTAGTTGTAACTCTCGGTGCTCACGCCCGACGTCACAATGCTGCTTAGCTGCGTGATATCGCGAAGCTGAGACCCCGAGGTCTTGGTGCGATAGTTGTAGGTCACAGTCGGCGAACTAATAATCGGATTGCCGGTGTCGCCAAAACCGCTCGTGTCATAGGAAACAGACTGCAACCGGTTGAGCGGATCGTTGTTGTAGGTGTAAACGGTCTTCACGCCGCGCGCGTCTTTGCGTGAAGTCATGTTGGAACGATCGTCATACGTGAACACGTCACTCCACGTGCCCGAGCCGACATAAGTTCCGGCGTCGTTGAGTGTCGCACTCGTCTCGGCCAGCTTTTGGGCCAGCATTCGACCGAGTGAATCGTATTTGAACGTTCTGGTTTGCGAGCCCTGATTGATCTGCGTGAGATAACCGAGCGTGTTGTAAGTGTAGGTGGTCTGCATGCCGCCGTAATTCATGGGACCGGGACCCCAGAAGATCGGCTCGACAACTTCCACGAGCCTTCCCTGCGCATCCCTGCGGAACCAGCGTTCGCGTCCCCAGGCATCCTGCACGCGAGTAGTCTCGCCGGGCGCCGTGCTGGCGACATCGGGACGGCTGACCTCGTTGTAGAAAGTCTGCATGGTACTCCCGTCGGGAGATGTCACCGTCAGCACGCGGCCGAGTGCGTCGTATGTGGTCGTGGTCCATCGCAGGGTGTCGCCGCTGCGATACGGAAACGTTTGCTGCGACACACGTCCCATGTTGTCGTAGGTTGTATCTACATAATCCCAGACGCTGTTTGCGCCCATTGCCTGTTCGCGGCGGATCGCGCCGCGGCCATTCAACAGCTTCACGTTCTGTTGGGCCACCCCACCTCCTTCGCTCGAAGCTGCGTAAGTGGTGGTCGTGACCGACATCGCTGATTCGTCGTAGGCGTAATCGGTATGCGCGCCCGTAGACGAAGTGTGGCTGATTGGCCGCAACGAGGTTGTGCTGTATGTATGTGCCGTCAGCCTGCCGTTGGCGTCAGTTGTCGAAAGGGTCAGACCAGTGTTGAAGTCGTAAGTGTTGCTGGTGGTGATCTGTGCAAGCGGGTCAGTCGCGGAACCGCGTGTTTTGGACTGTGGATAGGCATATTGCGTAGCACTCGTGTAATTGAACGAGGTCTCTTCGCAACAGGAGGTTGAACTCTTAACGAGGTTGCCGGTGATGTCGTAGCGCCGGTTTTCGGTGATCGGACCGGTGAGATTGGTGCCGTCGGCATACACGGTGACCTGCGTGATGTTGCCGCGGTAATCGGTAGCCGGGTTGTAGTTGCTATACCAGTAGCAATTCCATTGCAGACACTCGATCATCCAGTGATCCCACTGGTAGCAATCGCATTGCTCGTACAGCGGTCCATACGGATTGTGCGTCTCGTCGTGCATGTAGACGCCGGGCGCATCGGTGAGCGTCTGGCCGTCGTACTGATATTCGGTGCGCGAGAGCCGAACGTTGGCGGGACTGTAAACTTCAACGTTCAGCGGCAGGTTGAAGATGTGCCGGTTAGTGTAGTTGGAGCTGTTTTGATACTGCGTGCGGATCGAGCGCATGAGCGACGTCCCGCCGTAATCGTACTCGCGCACCTCGGTTACCTGGTTGTAGACAGAGCCATAGCTGAACTCGATCGCCGTAGTCTGTCCTCGTTCATCTGTTTTCTCGATGCGTGTCGGACGTGGGGCACTGTAAGCACCCGATTGCCACGTCGAAGAGCTGCTCTGCAACGGCTGTCCTGCGGTGACGTAAACCTCGTCGTAATAAACAAGTCCGTCATTCCACTGTCCGGGCGCGTTGTAAGAGAGTTGTTTACTCTTCGTGCCGTTTGGCAGCGTGATGATCGTCCGCCGGGGCGTTTCGTTTTCGTGAACTTCGTAACTCGTAGTCGCGGAGTCGAAGTTCGAGCCGTCGCGGGACCAGGTTTCTACGAGCGTGGTGTAAGTCGGCGCATCGGTCAGGCTGGCGGCTGTCAGCGGGTAGTTGTAAGTCTCAGTACGAGTCGTCGCGCCCTGAGTTACGGTACCCATGTCGTTGAGCGACGACGCTGAGAAGCCCATGTTTCGTTGCTCGACGATCTTGGCCAACATGCCGTAGCTCGAGTAGGAATCGGAATCGTTGAGCCAGTAGCCGGTGCCGGTCCCGGGGTAATAGATGGCATCGAGCACCCACGGGTAATAATCGCGGATCGAAACACTGAGTCCGCTAAATCCGGGGTTCGAGGCCAGTGTGTGTTGATGATAGTGGAGTCGCACGAGTGTGCGCGTGCCACTGCCCACGTTCGGAGCAGTGATCGCGGTGAGCAGGTTGTTTGCGTTGTAGTGGAAATTGATTACGCGGCCGAGTGTGTCGTTTACGGTTTGAATGCGCGGTCCGGCGTTGTTGACGTAAGTGATGTAGATGATGTTGCCGTTGGCGTCTTCGATCATGGTGGGAAAGACTCCTCCACCTGCCTGCGAATACGCGCCGTAAGTGACAACGGTGCCATTCGGCAATTTTGCCTGGGCCCATGTTATGACGCCGTTGGTGCCGGTTTGATACGTGTAGTCGATGAAGGTTCCATCGGTCGTGTACATCACGCCGACGGTGCCCCAACTGTAGAACGTGATAGTGCCGGTGTAGCTGTGGCGTGTGCCGTCGGCATCGACGAGCATACAGCCGCTATTGATGGTCATGCCGAGCAGCTTGCCGAAACCTAAATTGAATCCGGGCGCCGGCCAGCCTTTGTCGTTGTCATAACTGATTTGAGTTCCCGCTTTGTTCCACAAACGCGAGTTGTACGCGAGATTCAGCGAGATGCTCTGGCCGCGGCCGGGCAAGGCGTAGATTGGCGAGCTGAACTGAAAGTTGCCGCTACCCGCGCCGCCGTCAGGTGGTGTTCCCGGAGGATCGCCAACGCGGTTGCCGGGATCGTCGGCCGACCAGTAGTTGCTGCTGTCCCAGGCTCCTCCGAGCATCATTGAAGCTGGTGCAGCCGCAGCACTCGACTTCGTAGCGTGTGCTCGCTTGGTCGTGTTCTTCGCCGTGGTCTTTGCAGACTGAACGTTTTCTTTCGTCTGAGCGCCGCTGTTTTTTTCTGTCGTGGGTTGTTTGGCAGAGCCAACGGCTTCAGGCGGAAGATCGTGTGACGAAACCTGTTTCGTGCTGATCGGCTTCTCTTTTAAGTTTCGTCTCGGAGTGTTGCGCACCGTAACTGACACTTGTGCGCTTTTTCCTGCGGCGCGCGCGATGATGTTGAAAGTGCCGGGCGTCATCGCTTCGAACAAACCGCGTTGCGATAGGCGCACGCGCTGCTCTTTGCTTGCAGCTTCGCCTTTCCAGTTGAATCGCACTCCGCCGATCGCGTTGTCTTCGTCGTCGTACGCGACAGCAACAAACCTCACTTCATCGCCGAGGTCCACAACCGCGTCTTTCGGAAAAACTTCAAGACGGCTGATCTTCGCGTCCCGCTCCTCTTGTTTCTCCTGTTCTTTGGCGCGTGGAACGTCCCAGCGCTGAATCAGTCGTGCGAGCGCGCTGTTCTGATACCAGAACATCGCGCTGATGCTTGTTTCTTTGGCGACCGAGACGATCGTTGAGGGTGCTGCCGGTGTGGAATTCGACAACAGACAGATGATTAATGCAGCGGTTATAAACCGCTGGGACCATTTTCGGGCAGATCGATTCATAGAGGCGTAGAGGTGCGACGACATGAGAGACTCCTTTCGGTCAATAGCGCGCAGCGAGGCAGCGCTGAATGGATTCAGACCTGTGCTTTATTGAGTTACCTGGGGAGCAGGAAAACGGGAAGCCGCAAGGTGCGCCGCACAATAATGCAGGAAAGGTTTGAAGTCAACAGTCAAACTGACGCAACTGGTCCATACCCGCCGGTGTGTTTGCGACCGGCGCCATTCTTTTGTTGCTCTTGACGCCTCGCGTGATATTTGCGCATGATAGGCCGCTCTTTTCGAGATGGTTGCGCCCCTTTTGACTGGTCTAATTAATTCTCAATGAACTTCGCCACGCGCGCTCTGCTCGAGCTGCAAGAGACGACGCTGTTGGCCGCGCGCGCCGTCCGCGGTCTCTTCAAGCGACCCCGTTATATCCCGGAAATGATCGCTCAGATGGACTCCATCGGCGTCGGATCGCTGACGATCATTATCCTGACGGGATTTTTCACCGGTGGTGTGCTGACCGTGCAGACTTTTCCCACCCTCAAAGCCTACGGCGCACAGTCACAGACGGGCTATCTCGTTGCCGTCTCGCTCGTTCGGGAACTCGGCCCCGTACTTTGTGCGTTGATGGTGACCGGGCGTGTCGGCTCCGCAATCTCTGCCGAACTCGGTTCCATGGTCGTTTCGCAGCAGATCGACGCGATGCGCGCCCTCGGCACCGACCCGATCCGCAAGCTCGTAGCTCCGCGCTTGTGGGCGTTGCTGGTCAGCCTGCCGCTGTTAACGGTGCTCGCGGACGTGCTGGGTATCTTTGGCGGCTGGGTTACGGCTGTGGCGCTCTATTCCGTCTCTTCGAGCGTGTTCATCTCCGCCGTGCGCGACGGCATCACGACTGACGACCTGATCGGTGGCGTGGTTAAACCACTCGTCTTTTCGCTTATTATCGGCACGATAGCGTGCCGGCAAGGTCTCAGCACTGAAGGAGGCACGGTCGGCGTCGGGCGCTCGACCACGCGAGCAGTCGTCATGGCCTCCATCGTGGTTATTATTACCGACTACTTTCTCGCTAAGGCGCTTCAGGTTATTCTAGGCACTACGTAACACCTTTGGTGCTGCAAGATGGCAACCGACATACATACTACTGCCCCGACTGTCAGCGAGGACGCGCAGGAGTCGACTTTTCGCGAGGTCGACGATCGCAACCGAGCTATTCCCGCGATTGAGTTTCGCGACGTCGTGCTCGCGTTTGACGAGCGCGTCATCCTCGATCGCCTGAGTTTCAAAGTGATGAAGGGTGAGACGAAGATCATCCTCGGCGGGTCCGGCGGCGGGAAATCGACGATCATCAAGCTGGTTCTGGGTCTGCTCAAACCGGACGCCGGCCAGGTGCTGGTCGACGGCGAAGACATTACCGACTACAGCGAAGAACAGATGATGCGCGTGCGCAAGAACATCGGCATGGTCTTCCAGGAAGGCGCGCTCTTCGACTCGCTTTCCGTTTACGACAACGTCGCCTATCGTTTACACGAACAGGGCGTGCCGGAAGATGAAGTCGAACCGGAAGTACGGCGCATGCTGCGGTTCGTGAATCTCGAAGACGCAATCGACAAGATGCCGATCGAGCTTTCGGGCGGTATGCGGCGCCGCGTCGGCATCGCGCGGGCGCTCGTCGGCGATCCGAAGATTGTTTTGTTTGACGAGCCGACCGCCGGATTGGATCCGCCGACCGCGCGCACGATTTGCGAGTTGGCGATGAAGTTACGCGATCTCGAAGACGTCTC
>DASUPR010000325.1:0-6581 GCA_036281015.1 Pyrinomonadaceae bacterium | reverse complement strand
CAACGGTCCCGTTTTCGGAAGTGGCGGCAATCAATCCCGATTCAATATCGGTAGCCAGCGCGGTCAGAAAAGAATCAGTGTCGACGCCGGTCAGGTCGACAAACGTTTGAGTCTCAACGTTCCATCGCCGCACAAGACTGTTCGCCGGCTTGATGTGATTTGAACCAGCTGCAATCAACTCGCGCGCATCCGGCAGAGCAGCGACGAAATGAATCCCGCTCGGTTGATGAAGCGTTCGTTCAAGGCGATTGGTCGTAACGTTCCAAACGATGACGTCGCCTTTTTCCGTGCCGGTGAAGAGTCGCTGGCCATCGGAGCTTATGGTCAATGCGTTGAACTCGTCGCCATGCGCGTTGACGCGATGTTT
Organism: Pyrinomonadaceae bacterium; assembly: GCA_036281015.1. GTDB lineage: Bacteria > Acidobacteriota > Blastocatellia > Pyrinomonadales > Pyrinomonadaceae > PSRF01. Next base: position 6,214 of record DASUPR010000325.1, on the reverse strand, counting down.
GGCTGCAAACTTGAAGTCTCCGTCGCCATTTAATAGTTGGAGTTGAGCGAGTACGGAGGAACAGTTCAACGCCACGAGCAAGGCGCCGATCGCGATTCGTGTGAAGGTTAGTGTCATACGTGAATATTTCCTCAACGCAATTCCGGAGACCAGCATAACTCAAGAAAGCATCGCAAACGCTTTCTTTTTGACAGGATTACAGAATGGACAGGATGGCTATTTCCTAAAGCAATCTTGTTAATTCTGTGAATCCTGTCCACGGACTTTTGAGGTAAAGCCATTGCCAAGCGAAAATCGTGGGGCTAAGTTGCTTTGATGAGCGCCGTCGGGTTCGCACCTCTGCCGCCACAGGACTCGGAGCTTGAGAGGCTGCGGGAAACGTGTAAGCGGCTGAACTTTGCCATTCGGGCGATCAAAGAAGCCCAGGAGTGTCTCACGAAAATGAACATCGGCGAGGCGCGCAAGTGTCTCAACAACGCCACCTGGCAAGCGCGCGAAGCAAAAAAGACGTTAGCGGAAGTCGGCCGCGCGAAGAAAACCCACCGTTAGCAAGCGCCGTTCGAACAAAACTTCTTCTCTGTGCCTCTGTGCCTCTGTGGTTCAATAATGCTACAAAAGCAACCACAGAGGCACAGAGAGAAGGGCCAACAGAGTAAACGATGTCACCTAATCGCCGACAATTTATCAGCGCTGCCGCAGGCTTTGCTGCCTACACTTCCCTCTTTCGCAGCGTGGCTTTCGGTCAACAGAAGAAGCCCACGCGGGTCATCCTGCTGGGGACAAAGGGTGGGCCAAGTGTCGGCAAGGCCGGGCGCAGTAACCCTGCGACGCTCGTGCTGATCAATGATGTTCCGTATCTGGTCGATTGCGGGTATGGTGCTTCGAGACAGTTGGTAAGCGCGGGCGTCGCACTCAACCGGCTGCGTTATATCTTCATCAGTCATCACCACTCGGATCACAACCTGGAGTTCGGTTCACTGCTATACAACGGCTGGATCACCGGAAATCCGACGCGCGTTGACGCTTATGGTCCACCAGGACTGACAAAGATGTCGCGCGACTTTTTCAACTACCTGAACTTCGACATCGACACGCGCATCGTGGACGAAGGCCGTCCCGATCCGCGGAAGCTGCTCACGGTTCACGAGTTCAGTAAACCAGGGACTGTCTTAGTCAACGACGACGTGAAAGTCAGCACGTGCCTCGTGCGCCATCCGCCGATCACGCAGGCCTATGCTTACCGCTTTGACGCGCACGATCGATCCGTGGTCATTTCCGGCGACACGGCTTACGCGCCGGAACTGATTGAATTTGCGAAAGGCGCCGACGTGCTGGTTCACGAGGTGATGTATCTGCCCGGCGTCGAAGCGCTCGTCAAACGTTTACCCAACGCGCAACGTTTACGCGAACACCTGCTCGCGTCTCACACGCTTCCGGAAGACGTCGGAAAGATCGCAGCGCAAGCCGGCGTCAAAACACTCGTGCTGTCGCACTTCGTCCCCGGTGACGATCCGACGATCACAGACGAACAATGGTCCGAAGGCGCGCGCAAGCACTTCAACGGACGCATTGTCGTCGGAAAAGACTTATTGGAAATCTGATTACGAAACGGGCTTCTTGGTGTAGCGCTTGAGGATCAGGCGCACGTAGTTGCGCGTCTCATCGTAAGGCGGAATCTTGTTGCCATACTTCATCACCGCGCCCTCGCCGGCGTTGTATCCAGCCAGCGCCAGATCCACACGGCCGTTGAACATCTGTAGCAGATCTTTCAGGTAGCGAGTGCCGCCCTTGATGTTCTGCGCCACGTCGTAAGGATTCGTCACGCCATAACGCGCCGCGGTGCCGGGCATGAGCTGCATCAATCCCTGCGCGCCTTTATGGCTGACCGCGTTCGAGATAAAGCTCGACTCCTGCGACATCAGGCAATAAATAAGGTAAGGATCGACACCATACTGCGTGCCGTATTGACGGATGAGACCGTCGACTCTGTTGTTTCGGGTCGTCCAGGCGATATTCGACGGAACCCCAAAACCCGCGTCGGGAGTGGCAACCAACGCCGGCCGCGGCTGGTTCGCCAGCGCGATCTCTTTCGCGACTGATTCAACCTTCGCGCGGGCGGCGGCCAGTTCTGACTCGCCCTTTTCAAACTCGACACGCGAGATCAGCCCGTCGTCGTAGAGATCTTTGGATTGCAGGTGGCGTTTCTCGAGCCGTTCAACTTCATTTTGATAGACGGTTTGAAGGTCGCTGAGACTCGATTTCAGGTCAACTTTCGCGTCTTTAAGCTCGGCGGGTGGGGCTGCTTGCTGCTGCGCGCTCACCGGCGCCGCCAATAAGAGGCCAAACACAACAAAGCCGAGCAAACGCGCGGCTCTCGAAAACTGTCCTGAAATAATTCTGAAATCCAAACGCCTAAATTCCTCCACCATTATTAGACACGCGAAACAAACGACCGGTTACGATGGCCGAGATTCCCCAAACGTTGCGCCGTCCCGCTTTGTTCCATTTCAAAAAATTAGTCTTACCGCATCATAAGATTTGGCCCGATTGGTAATAAAATACTCTTGACAGCGAAAATCTTACTGAGGCAAATACGCCGCCTGCGTAAACAATCAGCAAAGCATTAAACAGTCGCACATAGCTTTCGGTCATACCAATCGGCTTAACCGAGCCGACGCGCCGCCTTTTCCACCGTCGCTACGAGGAGAATAAAGTCATGACTACAGCGAACCCCAACGGACGAGTGTTTTGGGGCTGGTCTGCTCCTGATTCTTGCGGCTTTCACCGTGTCGGCTCAGGAGTTTAGAGGATCGCTCTCCGGTAAAATCGTGGATCCAAACGGCGCCGTCGTCCCCGGCAGCAAAGTGGAAATCAAAAACATCGAGACCGGCATCGCGTCCAGCACCGTCACCGGCGAGGACGGCAGTTACAGCTTCGCGCTGCTGCCGCCCGACAAATACCAGCTCACGGTGACGAAGGAAAACTTTAACACCGCGGTTCGCGATGGAGTCGTCGTACGCGTGGCCGATCGCCTGACGCTCGACGTGCAGTTGGAAATTGGTGTGACCGCCATGGTGACTACCGTCGCTTCCGGGTTGACGCTCGACACAGGCACCGTCAACACCGGCACTGTAATCACCGGCAAACAGATTAGCGAACTACCGCTGACTGAAGGCACGGCTTGTCAGTTAGCCACACTCGCACCAGGGATTGCTTACACAGGCAATCCCCTTTTTACTGGTCCAACGTCAAACGGCAACCTTGCGGCGTTTCGCTCGAACGGCGCAACGGGCGCGAATCAGATCACGCTTGATGGTTCGCCCAATTACGCCTTCGACGGCGGCGTGGGTTTTTCACCTCCATCTGACGCCGTGCAGGAATTCAAAGTACAAACGAACACGTTCGACGCGCAGCAGGGTTACTCGGCAGGCGCGACCGTAAACGTCGCGGTGAAGAGCGGCAGCAACGACTTCCACGGCTCGGCCTCGTACTTCAATCGCGATCGCAGCCGCACTGCTAACAACTATTTCGGCAACCTGAGCAATCAATCGCGGCCGATTCGCACCTATCACCGGTACGGCGGCGTCGTCAGTGGACCAGTCGTGCTGCCCGGTTTCAAAGGAACCGATCGCACGTTCTTCTTCGTTTCTTACGAACGTCTCAAAGACAACATCGCCGAACCGCAAATCTTCACCAGCTGCGTGCATGTTTGTCTACGCGCTCGCGAAAGGCGTGCGCAAGGGCTACTTGCCGGCGACCTACATGCGCGTCGCGGAGAATGGTTATCGTGGAATCTCGAGAGAGTTTCTGCGGACCGATGCGAATGGCCAATTGAATCTCGAACGCACCGTTAGCGTTAATGGCCTGGGCGGGAATCCGTATCGCGACGGCAGTTATGAGTATTACCTCAGCGAGAAAGTCGTCACTAACGATCCGAAAGGCGTCGGCGCGCTAATACTCGCCGCGACTGAGATGGAACGACGTGACGCTCGTGCAACCGGCAAGAAAAGGGTAAGCTAACCAGCAGGCAAATGGCGGAAGCAAACGCAAACATTTTCAAGGCCATCGATGCGGAACGCCGCGGCACCAGTTTCGAAGAGGTCGTTACGCAGCTTCGCGAGATGATTCATCGCGGCGAGTTGCGCCCCGGAGATCGACTGCCGCCGGAAAGAGACCTCGCGAAACAGCTCGGCGTCAGCCGTCCGACATTGCGCGCAGGCATCAGTTCCCTCGCCGCAGTCGGCGTGTTGCAGCCGCGTCGCGGTGCAGGAACGTTCGTCGTCGAAGCTGAAGGTCCGCCGACACTCGACAGCAGTGCCTTGCGCTTGATGGCTTCGCTGCAACGTTTCACACCCGCCGAGATGTTTGAAGCGCGACGATCTTTGGAGATGTCGATTGCGGCGCTCGCGGCTGAGCGTGCGACGGGCGAACAGATGGCCGAGATGTCGGAAGAGATCACCGGCATGTTTGCGTCGCTCGACGAGCCGGAACAGTTTCTGGTTCACGACATGCGTTTTCATCAGACGGTGGCGGCAGCGTCAGGCAATCGAATCATGACGGCGCTGATGAACATGGTCGCGACCATCCTGTTTGAAGTGCGTAGCAAGACGGTGCGGCGGGCCAGGGATTTGAAGGAGTCGGCCGAGATGCACCGGGCAATCTATCGCGCCATTCGCGATCGCAATCCCGAAGCCGCGCGCAACGCGATGCGCGATCACCTGATGCTCGCGCAGGCAGCTCAGGAACAAGAAGAGCTTGACTAAATTCCTGGCAGTTCTATTTCTGCTACAAACCTACACGAACCCGATCATTCACGCTGACTACTCCGATCCGGATGTGATCCGTGTTGGCGATGACTTCACCAGAGGGGGCAACCAGGCGCGGCTACGCGGATTACGATTGGTTCAGGATCGCGCTTCCCGAACAATCCTCACAAACTCGCGCGCGCGCTCAGTAATCAACTGCTGCTGACCTTCACGAATCGCCTTCAGATCCACTAAATCCGCGCCAACTCCAAGCGCGCTTGCACCGGCTTTGATGAAATCCGCGGCCGTCTTCAACGACACGCCGCCCGTCGGTATCAATTCAATCTGCGGCAACGGCGCTTTCAAAGCCTTCAGGTAACTCGCACCACCGACTGCACCCGCGGGAAACACCTTCACAAAATCCGCGCCCGCCCTCCACGCATGGACCACTTCAGTCGGAGTCAACGCACCCGGCATCACGGTAATCTCATCGCGCCCGCAGACTTCGATCGTTTCGACATTAAGCGCGGGACTAACGACAAAGCGGGCGCCCGCGCCGATACACGCCCGCGCAGTCTCACCGTCGAGCACGGTGCCCGCGCCAACCAGCGCTTCGTTGCCATAGCGCTTTGACACTTCCTCGATCACGCCAACCGCGCCCGGCACCGTCATCGTGATCTCGAGAATCGAGATGCCGCCTTCGCGAATCGCGTCGATCGCCTGCATCGCTTCGTCCGCGGACTGCGCGCGCACCACGGGAATGACGCCGATGTCGCGAATAGTTTGAATGACTTCAGCTTTGTTCATCGATCGACTCGCGCCGTGCCGCCTTTCATCACCTTTTCAACTTCCGCCAACGTCGCCATTGTCGTGTCGCCGGGCGTCGTCATCGCCAGCGCCCCATGCGCGGCGCCGCATTCAACCGCCCACTGCAAACCTTTCCCCGCCAGCAATCCGAAGATCAATCCGCTCGCGAATGAATCGCCGCCACCGACGCGATCGAAGATCTCGAGGTTCTCGCGCACCGGCGCCTGGTAAAGCTCGCCGCCCGAATAACAAACCGCGCCCCAATCGTTCACCGTCGCCGTCTTCGCGTGACGCAGAGTGGTCGCGACGACACGGAAGTTCGGAAACTCCGCCACCGCCTTCTCGATCATGCGGCGAAAGTTCTCGACTTCGAGTTTTGAATGATGTTCGTCGAGACCCTCGACTTCAAAACCGAGCGCGGCGGTGAAGTCTTCTTCGTTGCCGATCATTACGTCGACGAGTGGCGCCAGTTCGCGGTTAACGGCGATCGCTCTTTCGCGGCCGCCGATCGAACGCCACAACGAGTCGCGATAATTGAGATCGTAAGAAATGATGGCGCCGTGTTTCTTCGCCGCTTCCATCGCTTCACGCGCGACCCCGGGCGTCGTTTCTGATAACGCGCAGAAGATGCCGCCGGTGTGAAACCAACGCGCGCCTTCGTG
>DASUPR010000324.1:0-8618 GCA_036281015.1 Pyrinomonadaceae bacterium | reverse complement strand
GTCTTTCTTACCACCGAGACTGACGGAAAGCTTTTGCGCGCCTTCGATGACGTGATAGTTCGTCAGAATGTTTCCTTCATGGTCCAGGATTGAACCAGAACCCGATCCTTCCTGCTGCTCGACGTAACCGAAAAAGTCGCGTGCGTAAGAGGTTGAATGAATGAACACGACGCCCGGGCTTAGCGTGCGATAGACTTCGATGTTGTTCTGTTCGTCAGTTGAAGTTGCTGGATCGGTGATTCCCGCGGGCGCGGTTTCCGAATACGCGGCTTGGGAAGACTGGAAACGATTGTTGATACGATCGACCAGCGTGACGATGCTGGCGGCAAACAATGCTGAAATGAGCGCGATTAATAAAAGTTGGCGTGTGGAAAGTCGGTACATAAAACTTCTTCCCTCTCTCGGTAAACTTTTTTGCAGTAGCGGCAGCATGGCGCTAGGATGCTTTTCAACCAGACCATCGTTGTGTGTCTGGGGCGTTGAACTGGGCCAGAGCGACACAACTTTAAGACAGGAAGTGTTTTGAGTTCAAGCTTCAGGCAAACAGCGAAACGACAGCCGCGGGAAGACTCGTGACGTAGGTGAGTACCTGCACCGGACCCGCCCAGCCGAGCGCGAGACAGCCTGTTGCAACGTGTACGATCATCAGGCTGGCATAAACGACGAGAGCGACGGTAAGTCCGCGTCTGGCGAGCGGCAGATGCGAGCAACGATAGAGAATGTAAGCAGAGAAGGCGCCGATGGCGAGTTTGAAAACCAGGAACGACATCTCGCCGTGCTCGAGCAGGCTGGCCATGAGCGCGTTGCCTTCGGTGGCGACGTTGAGGCGCACCCAAATGATTGTGAGTTGGGCGTCGAGCCAGTTCAGACCAAACAAGAGCAGGCTTTTGGAAAGTGTACCCATGTTCTCAGTGCCAACTATGTTTAAACCCGTCCTCTTATTACGCCAGAACCCTCAAGCTTGGAACTTGAGGGTTCATGACGCCACGGGAGGAACGAGACTCGTTCTTATGCTTAATTAAGAGAGCGAATTATAGCGCAATTCCGAAAAGAGATGAGTGTTTCGATTGGCGAGGCATTGCGGCGAGCGTCGCGGGAGTTAGACCAGGGTGGCGTTGCGGAAGCGCGGCGCGAAGCGGGTTCGCTGTTGTCGCATGTGATCGGGAAAGATCGGACGTTTTTGATTAGTCATGCGGGAGATGTGCTTGGTGCTCGTGAGTTGGAAAGTTTTGAAAACGCGATAGCGCGGCGTGCGAAGGGTGAGCCGGCGCAATACATCACGGGAACGCAGGATTTTTACGGACGCGCGTTTCGCGTGACGCCGGACGTGTTGATACCGCGTCCGGAAACGGAGTTGTTGGTTGAGGCGGCGTTGCAAGTTATGAATGATGGGCCGGTGATTTGCGACGTCGGAACCGGTTCGGGATGCATCGCGATCACGTTGTTGTGCGAACGTAGTGATGCGCGTGCGGTGGCGGTTGACGTTTCTGAAGCTGCGTTGGAAGTTGCACGAACCAATGCGCAAACACTTTTAGTTCACGACAGAATAGACTTCAGGGTTTCTGACTGTTTTGCTGCGTTGCGCGAAGGTAAAGACCTGTTTGAAGTGATTGTTTCTAACCCGCCGTACGTCTCAGCCAACCAGCTACCTGGCTTACAGCGAGAGGTCCGAGATCACGAACCGCTAGTCGCGCTGTCACCCGGTGACGACGGCCTCAGCATTATTCGACGCTTGCTCAACGACTCGCCACGTTTCCTTCGCGCACGCGGTTACCTGCTGATGGAAATCGGTTTTGACCAGGGCGAAACGGTGCAACAACTCGTTGACCCAAACATCTGGACGCTGAAGGAAGTCCATCCCGACTTACAAGGCATCCCGCGCATCGTCGTTCTCCAAAAGAACTGAATTTCCTGCCACAACCCCCAACTTTGTGGTGTTTACGATTCAGAACCGCGAACTGAATAAACAAGAACCCCAGACGATTTGAAGGAGACCTACCATGTTGAGGTTTGTAGGACGAAGTGTGCTCGTCGCAGCACTAGTAGCCACTGTCGGCTTAACCGGCCTGGCCCAAAAGACCGATAAGGTCAACAAGAAAGATGGTTCACTGGCCTGCCGCGACAATTGGCACAGCGACAGGCTTGTCGGCAACTGTGAAATTCGCGAACAGACACTCGCACTGAGCGGCGGCACGATCGGCATCGACGGCCGTCAGAATGGCGGCGTGTCGGTGAAGGGTTGGGACCAGAACCAGGTGCTGGTGCGCGCTCGCGTGCAGACTAGCGCACCCACGGCAAGCGAAGCCGAAGCCCTGTCGAAAGAAATCAGAATTGAAACCGGCGGCGCAAAGATTTTCGCGAGTGGCCCGGAGAACCGGCGCGATTATCACTGGGACGTGAGTTACGAAGTTTTTGTCCCGCGCCGCGCCGATCTTTCGATCGAGACGCACAACGGCGGCATCGTCATTTCCGAAGTAAATGGCCGCATTGACTTCAGCGCGACTAATGGCGGCGTGGTGCTGCGACGCGTCGGAGGGACCGTCAAAGGTTCGACCACGAACGGCGGACTGGTCGTCGAGCTCACCGGCGATCGTTGGGACGGCGAAACACTCGACGTGAGCACGACCAACGGCGGCGTGGTGATGTCGATTCCCGAAAACTATTCCGCGCACCTGCAAACCGGAACGGTCAACGGCAGCGTCAGCGTCGATTTTCCCGTCGCGATGCAGCAGCAGGGCCGGCAGAAGGAGCTCGCGGTGAACCTCGGCGCCGGTGGCGCGACCGTCAAAGCCAGGACCACCAACGGCGGCGTGCGCATCCAGCGGGCGTCGGGAAACCAGTAAAAATCCAGCAGTTCGAGAGCGGTGATGCGGTGCGGCGGGGCGCAATCCCCGTCGCACCTTTTCTTTTTCTATGTTCCCCTTTCGCGTTTTCCCGTTTTCCATTAATCTGTGGGGAATCGTGGACAAATTTCGTATCGTCGGGGGCCAACCTCTTCAGGGCCGAGTCTCGATTAGTGGCGCTAAGAATTCTGCGTTGCCATGCATGGCGGCGGCGTTGCTCACGCCGGAGACTGTCACGCTGCACAACATCCCGTATGTGCGCGACATCATCACGCAACGGCGCTTGCTCGAGGACATCGGAGCCACGGTGCTGACGCCCGAACTGAGGACGCACAAGATCACCGCGTCGCACATCGAAGTTTTCGAGGCGCCGTACGAGCTCGTCAAAACAATGCGCGCGTCGGTGCTGGCGCTTGGTCCATTGCTGACGCGGTTCGGCAAAGCGAAAGTTTCGTTGCCGGGTGGTTGCGCCATCGGCACGCGGCCGATTGATTTGCACCTGAGCGGCTTTGAGAAGTTTGGCGCACAGGTAAAACTCGAAGCCGGTAATGTTGTTGCACGCGCGCCTGCTGATGGACGCTTGCGTGCCGCCGAGATTCATTTCAATAAAGTCACCGTCACCGGTACGGAAAACCTGATGATGGCCGCGACGCTCGCGCAGGGGACCACAACGCTGCACAACTGCGCCCGCGAACCGGAGATCGTCGATCTCGCCGACTTGCTCAACAAGATGGGCGCACGCATCAAAGGCGCCGGTTCTGAAACGATTTACATCGAAGGCGTTGAGGCGCTCGGCGGCGCTGAGCACACGATCATTCCCGATCGGATCGAAACCGGAACGTTCATCGTGGCTGCGGCACTCACCGGAGGCGAACTCGAGATAAAAGACTGCCGGCCGGAACACCTCACGAGTGTCATTGCGAAGCTGCGCAGCGCCGGCGTCGTGATCAAAGAACTGAATCCCACTACGGTGCAAGTGAGTTGCCCGGATGGTTTGGTGGCCGGCGACGTGACGACTGAGCCGTATCCGCAGTTTCCGACCGACATGCAGGCGCAGTACATGGTCCTGATGACGCAAGCGCGCGGGCGTTCTGAGATCGTCGAAACAGTCTTCGAAAACCGCTTCATGCACGCGTCGGAGCTACAGCGCATGGGCGCGCAAATTCATATCGATGGGCGCAGCGCAATCGTCGATGGCCCAACGCCGTTGCACGGTACGAAAGTGATCGCGTCGGATCTGCGTGCGTCTGCTTCGCTGGTCATAGCCGGATTGATCGCGAAAGGTGAAACGCTGATCGATCGCGTTTACCACATCGACCGCGGCTACGAGAAGATCGAAGCGAAGCTTTCGGCAGTCGGCGCGGAGATAGAACGCGTCAGGGCGCCTGTGACGACGAGTCAGTTGCAGGAAGTTGGCGAACCGGTTTGAGGTTTCTAGTTAAGGAGAAGTGATGGCAAACGAGAGTTGTCTGTTTTGTAAGATCATCGCGGGAACAACACCAGCGGAAATTGTGCATCAGGACGAGCGTTGCATGGTGATTCGCGATATTAACCCCCAGGCGCCGACGCACGTGTTGGTAATCCCGCGAGAGCACCTCGAATCACTGGACGACGCTGCGCAAAAGGACGAACCGTTGTTGGGCCATCTGCTCCGTGTAGGGGCGAGAGTCGCAAACGATGAGGGTCATGGTGAGGGTGGTTATCGGACGGTGATCAATACGGGCGCCGGTGCGGGACAGTCAGTCTTTCACGTTCATGTCCACGTGCTCGCCGGCCGCCCACTTAACTGGCCACCCGGGTGAAATTGGTTCGAAAAATCCGTTTAATTCCCGTTACGCTTTCGGCGCAACCGCGCGAACCGCTTCCGACACGCCCGCTTCGTACTTCTTGAAGTTCTCATTGAACCGCCGCGCGAGATCGTTAGCCTGACGATCGTACGCGTCTTTATCAGCCCACGTGTTGCGCGGCTGCAGCACCTCATTCGGAACGTCAGGACACGAAACCGGAATCCCCACGCCAAAAATCGGATCGGGCACGGTGTCGGTCTGCGCCAGCGTGCCGTTGAGTATCGCGCGAATCATCGAGCGCGTGTAGGAAATCTTCATTCGCTTGCCGACGCCGTATGGACCACCACTCCAACCCGTATTCACCAGCCAGCACGCGGACTGATGACGTTCCATCTGCTTGCCGAGCAGATCAGCGTAAACACCGGGATGCAGCACCATGAACGGTGCGCCGAAACACGTTGAGAAAGTCGCTTCTGGTTCCTTGATTCCTTTTTCAGTTCCCGCCACCTTCGCGGTGTAGCCGGAGAGGAAGTGATACATGGCCTGTTCGGGGCTTAACCGCGCCACCGGCGGCAACACTCCGAATGCATCCGCCGTCAACATGATGATGTTCCGCGGATGGCCTGCGTGTCCTTCCGGGACGATATTGTCGATACTCGTAAGCGGATACGACGCGCGCGTGTTCTCAGTCTTGCCTGCATCGTCGAGATCGATTACGCGCGTTGCTTCGTCGTAAACAACGTTCTCGAGCAACGTGCCGAACATCTTCGTCGTGCGATAGATGTCCGGTTCTGCTTCCGCTGAAAGCTTGATCACTTTCGCATAGCAACCGCCTTCGAAATTAAAGACGCCGTTATCGGACCAGCCGTGTTCATCGTCACCGATCAAACGTCTTTCCGGATCAGCAGAGAGCGTGGTCTTGCCGGTGCCGGAGAGACCGAAGAAGATCGCCACGTCGCCTTCAGCGCCGACGTTCGCGGAGCAGTGCATGCTCATCACGTCGCGTTGCGGCAACAGGTAGTTCATGATCGTGAACGCGCTCTTTTTCGTTTCGCCCGCGTACGACGTGCCGCCGATCAAAACGAGCCGCTGGCTGAAGTCCATCAGGATGAACGTTGGCGAGCGCGTCCCGTCGCGTTGTGGATCTGCCTGGAAGCTTGGGAAGTTGATGATCGTGAACTCGGGTTGATGTGCCTGCGAGTCCGGCATGTTGCTGATGAACATCGTGCGCGCAAAGAGCGAATGCCACGCCAGTTCTGTGATAACGCGGATCGGCAAGCGGTACTTCGGGTCCGCGCCTACGAACGTGTCCTGCACGAAAAGATCGCGGCCCTTCGCGTGGGCCATCATGCGTTCTTTCAACGCATTGAACTTCGCTTGCGGAAAGTCTTTGTTGACGTCGCCCCAGAAAACTTTGTCTTCACTGCCTGGTTCGCGCACTATGGCTTTGTCTTTCGCCGAGCGTCCTGTGTGTTCGCCTGTGTCGACAAGTATTACGCCATGGTTTGAAAGAACACCTTCGTTTCGGCGTGCGATCTCTTCGTAGAGTTCTGGTGTGCTGAGGTTCCAGTAGACGCGTGCGGGCTCTTTAATGCCGTACGCGTCCAGCTCGACAGAAGTATTTTTACGGCCGAGGTGTTCGGGGATTCGTTCAGTGCGCATGGAAGTCATTAACTTGGTCTCCGTAAACAGACGGGGAATTCTTTTGAACCGTCTACAGCTAAAGTTGTACTAAGATTCGTCGGTGGCCCTGCGTTGTTGGGCCAAATCGCGCAGTGCGTCAGAAAGATCGCGTGCGGCACGTTCGATACGATCTGCGGCGGTCTGCAACGCGTCAAACTCGTCTGGAGAGCGTTGGGCAACGATGGACAATGCTGCCTCGACTTGCTCTCGCAAGCGGTTTGCTTCAGTTTCGGTTTCTTGTTCTGCGCGGGATTTTTGTGAAGCTGCGGCCTGCTGGTTCATGCTGGAAGTCATTTCAAAAAGATTTATTAATCGCGCTATAAACTCTAGCGTCGTGTAAGTCTGACATTTGCGAGTGATTCAGGCAAGTGGGGCTTCAGGCTTTTGTCAGATCAATGAACAAAGTATCTCAAAATGGATTTACCACGGCTGAGTGGAAGCTCATTCAACGGCTGAATACCCCCTTCAAAGTACAACGGTACTTCAGTTCGCTACCGTACAATTGGGAGAAAAACGGACCGACCCTGCGATCTTTCCGCGAATTGATCAGACACGACGAGGCGCACTGCCTGGAGAGTGCGGTGGCTGCGGCGGTGATACTCGAGCAGTATGGATACCCGCCGCTGCTGCTGGACCTCGAGTCGCAGGATCTGTTGGACCACGTGCTCTTTGTTTTCAAGTACAACGGTGGTTGGGGATCGATCGGGCGTTCGCGCGATATCGGACTGCATGGACGCAAGCCGGTTTACCGATCGTTGCGCGATTTGGCGTGGAGTTATTTCGACCCGTTTGTTGATTTTTCGGGCCGGCTCAAGGGTTATGCGGTGACGAGTCTTTATGAACTTGGCGATTACGACTGGCGCTTTTCGCCGCGTCACATGCGCAAGATCGAGGACCACTTGCGCGCCATTCCGCATCGCAAGATTCGTTCTTCAGATGTGCGTTACGAGAAGCTGCTCGCGCGTTATCATCGGTACAAGAAGCGTTATCCCGACCGCTCGCCGAGCTACTACGACAGCCGTCCTAAATGGTTGCTTTAGCCGCCTTCTTCAGTCGCGCATCGAGCAGCATGTGAACAATCACCGCGGTGACGATGATTGCGCCGCCCAACAACGCCCAGCGGGAAGGCCGTTCGCCCAGCACGAGAAAGACCCACACCGGATTCAGCACCGGTTCGACGTAGCAGATAATTCCCGCGTCCAACGACCTCACGCCACGCGCCATCGCCACAGTAAACAACGCGTAAGCGATGCCGAGCTGCACGACTCCGAGGTAGACCACGCTGAACGTGTCGTGAAAAGTCAGGTTTGGGATCGCCGCGAGTCCCCAGGGCGCGGTGAGGATGACCGCGAGGATGTTGCCGTAAATCACGGATGACGCGCGATTCACTTCACGCGCTCTCGGATGGCGCAGTGAAAGAAAATAGAGTGCAAAGCACAAGCCCGAAGCGAGCGCGAATAAATTGCCGGTGACGTCCTGCGGCCGCAGTTGGCCCACAAAGAACAGCGCCATCCCCCCAACGCAAACCAAAACCGTAACCAGGTCGCGCAGGCGAAACTTCTCCTTGTAGATCAGCGGCTCGAGAATGAGCAGATAAACCGGGGCAGTGTACTGAAGAAAAATCGCATTGGCCGCGGTGGTCTCTTTCGTCGCCATGACAAACAGGATCAGCAGCACGGCATAAAGCACGGACGCAAACCCCGTCACGCGATTTAATCCAAACCCCTCATGCCTGGTAACAATCGCAATCGTAATCGCCGCAAAAAACGACCGGCAAAACGACAGCTCCAGCCCGCTGAGACTGGTCCACTTAATAAAAAGCCCACCACTACTCCACAACAAAGCAGCAGCGAGCACAAACAGTAGAGGCGGCGCATGCGCCCCACTAGCTTTGCGTTCTGGTCCAGGCATCAGGCAGTCAAGATAGGATTCACGACTCCTGCTTTTGAGCTTTCAAATACTTTCCGAACACGCCGTTCCAGGGTGGGATGACGATGGAGACGGCGCCGTGGGCTTGGGCCTGGCAGGCGAGGCGGATGAGGGGTTTGGATTCCGTTGTGTCGATGTAGCCGAACTCCTTGATCTTCTTTCCCTCACGCGCCGCAACGTCTGAAAGTTTCTCTGCGCCGCCGAGGACGCCAACCCAGCACGTGCCGCATGATGCGGAACGACACTCGACCGGAATCGGTCCCTCAACGCGCCGCGGATCGATCTCGCGCCAGTTTTTCGAACGGTCGTCAGCAGCGCCCCACGCGAGATCCTGAACGTGGTTCAAACGATACTTCGCCGCGTCGTCATTCTCGTC
>DASUPR010000323.1:0-8887 GCA_036281015.1 Pyrinomonadaceae bacterium | reverse complement strand
ACGAGGCTTTTCGAAACGAGACTGAACGCTACGTCCCGAGTTTCTTCGCCGCCGCCATCATCGGCGAGAACCCCGCCGTCTTCGGCCTCAAGACCCCACCCCTCTCGACGCTGGCGAAGTACTAGCTATCGATCGCCGCATTGTCGACCGTTCCATTTGATTGTGACGATCTCCAGTTTGCTGCCTTCGCTATTATCGCGCAACGGCAAGGTTGTCTGCGGAACATATTGTTTAATTTCACTCAGCGGGCCACTGGAAGCACAGCGCATAACCATCCGGATCGTGCAGGTACAACTGCTTCATCCCATACGGCGCGACTTTCGGCTCTTCAACCTCAACACCGTGGCCCAGCAAATGCCGATACGCCGCGTCAACGTCAGGACACCCAAAGTAAAGACAAGTGTCGCCATGCCCAGCTACGAGCGTCTTGTCCGGTTGCGGTGGACGATACGCCTGCTCGTAAGCTGTATTCAGCATCAGCGTCGCTTCGCCAAGCCGCAACATTCCCCAGTCAAACTGATCGCCTTCACGCACTGACGTTTGGACCACTTCAAACCCCAGCACGTCACGGTAGAAGCGGACAGACGCAGGCATGTCGAAGACTTGCAGCAGAACGCAAACCCCACGCACCTCAATACTCATGTTTTTATTCTCAGCTCCATTGAACCTCCCTCACAGGTACAAGTTCTCAAACTTTCATGAAAGCTTTCCGAATATTTTGACGCGTATAGTTGATGAGGATGTCCAAACAGTGGGAACGGCGGCACTTTCCAAAGAAGTGCGGATTATAAGTTGACCCCACCTTTGAGTAAAGAAAGTTCCTCCCAAGGTTGAATTCGAGCACCTGCACCCAAAACACTCTTGAAAAGAGGTACGAGATGAAAACGCTACAGCGCCATCGCAGTCCTTCCCGCACGAGCTTACTGTTAACCCTCGCGACGATCATTTTGTTCGGCTGCTCACAGCAAACGCTGGCCCAGCAACGAGACGACGACGCAGCCGAAACCACGTCCAGTAGCGCGCCCAGCGGAAGAGTTAATTTCGACATTATTCAACTGCTGAACGGCGAATATCTCGAGATGTTCGGCGCCGGTTCCAGTAGCGGCAGACTGCGCGGACACCCGTCAATCCCCGGCGTCGAACTGAGCACAACCACCGCACACCCGCTGATGTTTTCAACCAGCGGCATTGAGCGCATGCGGATTGCCGCTAACGGCTTTGTGGGAATCGGTATCAACAATCCCCAGACGCCGGTGGAAATGTATTCGCCGGCGGCCGTTTCGTATTCACCGACCTCTTCACAACCCGCGCGGATTCGCCTGATAAACAACACGACGACGGCCAACAACGCGTTTGAGATTGCGCTTGGCGCAGTTGATAACAATAACGTTCCCTCCAGTATCGTAAGGCTCGTAGGCATTATGACGAATCACACTCCCGCCCTTACCTCGGGGGACTTCGCCATTGGCTTACGCAACGGCGGCGCGTTGTTTGAATCCGCGCGCTTTGCTGCGAACGGCAACGTGGGCATCGGTACCATGACGCCGGCTTACAAACTCGACGTCGCCGGCCAGGTTCGTTCGAGCAGCGGCGGATTTGTGTTTCCCGACGGAACAGTGCAGACCACGGCGAGCTTCGGCGGCGGTGGCGGTTCGCAATGGACGACTTCGGGTGCGAATATTTACTTCAACTCCGGCAACGTGGGTATCGGCACGACGACACCGGCGGTCGCCCTGGATCTAAGTCAAAACAAAGCGATTCGTGTCGGCACTGCCTATCTGAGTTCCGGCGGCAATTACGTTCATCTCGCTAACAACGCGTGGTTCAACTCTGCTACGGGGTGGCAGTTCGACGGTGGTCCCGGCGGTCTGTATCAGATCAATGGTCAGCAGCATCTCTGGTACGCACACAATGGCGCCGGCAGCTTTCCATTGCTCATGTATCTGAGTTCGGGCGGCAATCTTGGAATCGGCACAGCAAGCCCAACGGCTCGCTTGCATGTGGACGGCGGAGCGATCAGGTTGGCTTCCACTGCTCCCGGTCAGCTTCCATTTCAGCTCTACAGCTATTCGAACTCCGACTCGCTTTGGTTGAGCTCCGGTAATGCAAGCAAATCGGAGATTCATCTCAGTGTGTCTCACGCCGTTGATTACGATCGGTCGTTGGCAATGCAGTATTCGCCGGGCACGACAGGCGCGGTAGGCGGCATTCTCAGGGTGGGCCAACTCTCCAAGAACGCCGCGACGTTTACACACGGCGCCACTGCATTTCACACGAACGGCCTCGAGCGGCTGCGGATAAACTCAGCAGGCAACGTCGGAATCGGAACCACAATTCCCGGTCATCGACTCGACGTGCAGGGCGGCTCGATCAATGCTTCCGGCGGACTGTGCATGAACGGTGATTGCCGTACCGCGTGGCCGTCAGGCGGCAGTTCGCAATGGACCACCTCGGGCACAAATATCTTTTACAACGACGGCAACGTAGGTATCGGAACAGGTTCACCAACGTCGAAGCTTCACGTGGCAGGCGATGCCAGAGTCACGGGAAATATGACTGTTGACGGCAACATCGCCGCCAAGTATCAGGACTTGGCCGAGTGGGTTCCCGCGGCGACACAGCTTTCTGTCGGAACAGTAGTCGTCCTCGACACCACGACCTCAAACCAAGTCATCTCTTCAAACAGCAGTTACGACACGCGCGTCGCAGGCGTGATCTCCGAACAACCGGGAATCGTGCTCGGCGAAAAGAGTGACAACAAAGTGCTCGTCGCCACTACCGGCCGCGTTCGCGTGAAAGTCGACGCCACCAGCGCTCCGATACAAATCGGCGACTTGTTAGTCACCAGCACCCGCGAAGGCTTTGCGATGAAGTCGTTACCAATGGAGATCGGCGGCGCTCGCATCCATCGGCCCGGAACGCTGATCGGTAAAGCACTCGAGCCACTCGCCAGTGGCACCGGAGAGATCCTCGTGCTGCTGAGCCTGCAGTAGCTAGCCAAACAAGAAACACAAACGGACAACTGGCTTTTGCTTTCTGGAGGCAATCATGACGAAACGTATCTTTGTTGGGACGCTGGCGATGGCGCTCGTGGTCGCAGCGTTGTGCGCACCTACCGCGGTGCAGAGTGTCGCCAGACCCGCGCTTATCGATACTCCCGGGAATCTCAGGGTTACAGCAGCTTCCAACACCGGCATCACGCTGAACTGGAACCCGGTGGCGGATGTGACTGCGTATCAGGTCGAACGCAGCGACACGATGTCAGGGCCTTTCATCACCATAGGCAAAGACCTGACAACCACTACATTCACAGATTCGAGCGTCGTCACTCCGAATGCTTACGTGTATCGAGCGCGGGCCATCGGAATCATCTTTCAAACCGGCGAACTGGTTCATTCCACGCCGAGCAACATGGCTGTGGGCA
Source organism: Pyrinomonadaceae bacterium (assembly GCA_036281015.1). Classification (GTDB taxonomy): domain Bacteria; phylum Acidobacteriota; class Blastocatellia; order Pyrinomonadales; family Pyrinomonadaceae; genus PSRF01. Next base: position 5,463 of record DASUPR010000323.1, on the reverse strand, counting down.
CAGCTATTTCGTTTCAGTACAGCCTTTTGAACGATTTGCAGGGAAAAACGATCGCGGCCCAACACTTCTACGACGTGCGCACAGCCATCAACTCTGTGCGGAAGGTTGCGCATCTACCGACGGTTCAGTGGTCGCCCAGCATTCTGAACGGCCAAAAAGTTTTCGGCGCGCACGTGCAGGATCTGCGTTCTAAATTGAACGAGGCTCTGGCAGTACTCCAGATACCAGTGTTGGGTTACCAGGATCCGACTCTGAATACGACCATACCCATCCGGGCGATTCATCTCGAACAGTTGCAAACAAGATCGAGCCGCGGCAGTAGCACGAGTGCCGGTCCGCTATATCACAACGCAAGCAGAGCGCAGATAGGTGAGTTTGGTCCGGTTACCACATTGCCGCTGGTAGCTGTCCATTTGAGCGTCTTGCCGGATCGCCGAATCCTGTTTTGGGGACGGGACTTTGTCAGGGACGCAAACGGAGACATCGTGCTGACGCCACCGCCACGGCTGGAGGCAAAGCAAGTCACCGGGCAAAGCCAGGCTTACGTGTGGAACATGCAGTCGGGCGAGATAAAGCGCGTGGACAACCCAACCGCTAATCTCTTCTGTTCCGGACATTCGTTCTTACCGGACGGGCGTTTGTTTGTGTCAGGCGGTCACGCGCATCCTGATTTTGACGCTCTCGGCGAGAAGCAGACCAATATTTTTGACTACCGCGACGACAGTTGGACCAGAGGCACTGACATGGAGAAGGGCCGCTGGTACCCCTATCACGTAACGCTCGGCACCGGTGAACCGTTGATCATGGCCGGTAGCTATTGGTCCAACGAAAGCACACCAACTCAGCGCCCGGTTGCATCGGTTAACCTGGACACGCAGATTTACACGCCGGCGCTGGAAACAACCTTGCCGTTCAAAAAACTTGACCCACCGCCTAACAACGGCGCCCTCACGGTCTATCCGTTCATTCATCTCCTCTCCGACGGCTCCGTTTTCCAGGCGCAATCCGGTTTCCGGCGCGTGGGAACTGAAGTCGTGCCGGATCAGCTAAGCAGGTGGTTGAGTCCGGCAACAAACACGTGGGGCTCACTCCCGAGCACTCTCGATCCGCATGCAATCGGCTCTTCGGTGTTTTTAGGAAACAACAAATTGGCGCTGATCGGCGGATTCGCCACGGATAACCAGCCAACCAACGGCGTTGAAGTCATAACAGCCTATCCGCATAGCTTTGCCGCGTGGCAAAGGATGGCCCCGATGAAGTTCCCGAGGACTTATCACACGGCAACAATGCTGCCCAACGGCAAAGTATTGGTTACCGGAGGTGTCAGTTGTCCTGGTGGTAACAACATCCAAAGTTTTGATCTCGACGACACCATAAAATGTTCGAACGGTCAGGTTATGAGCGCGGAACTTTGGGATCCCGCAACCGATACCTGGACCACGATGGCTGCGCAGCAAGAGATTCGTGCATACCATTCGGTTGCTGCGCTATTGCCTGACGGCCGCGTTCTGGTTGGCGGTGGCGGTCACCCCGGAGCGGTCGGCGAAATGGGCATCGAAGGCAGGCCGATCGTCGACGACGAGCTCCGCAAGCCCAACGCGATGGGTCTCGGACACAACAACGTCGAGATCTACTCGCCGCCGTACCTCTTTAACGCGAATGGAACTTTGGCTACCCGGCCGGCGATCACTTCATTTCCGGAAGTCATGAGTTATGGAGACATCGCCTTTATCGGAACCTCGGGCGCCGGATCGCAGCCGAAAGTAAGCCTGGTGCGGCTCGCGTCCGTCACGCACGGCTTCAATCAAGATCAACGAGTTGTCCCTTTGCAGCCGACACTTTTCGGTTCCGGCCTCTTTGTCACGATACCGAGTTCCCCGAATGAACTCCCGCCCGGCTATTACATGTTGTTTGTGATGAACAGCGCCGGCGTGCCCTCGATTGCACAGATGGTCCGAGTGCAACACACCTCACTATTTCCGAGTGCCACACCGAATGAGCTTACAGACGGCGGCACCTCCACCACCTGGGAACAAGGCATTGAATTCTCTTCGTTGGTCGACGGTCAGATCACAGGCATCCGCTTTTGGAAAGCCGCGGAGGAACCGGCCGGCGGTCACGTGGGCAAAATCTGGAATGTCGCGACGCAAACCCAGATCGCTTCAGCGCAGTTCACAAATGAAACCGCGGAAGGCTGGCAGACAGCATTCTTGCAAACGCCGCTTCAGATCACTGCGGGAACACGATACCGGGTTACCTACAACGTGCACCGGTATGTGATGAAACGGCAGATGGCGCTGAGTCATGTGGTTACGAGCGGACCATTGATTGGCTACGGGTCTTGGTTCTCATCGCCCGCCGGTACTTACCCGACAACCGGAAGCGTGAGTAATCTTTTTGCGGACGTCATCTTCAGATGAAACGCTGCGTTCTTGCCAGTGTCGTTGTTGTATTTCTCGGCTGCGGTCTGGTTGGCGGACAGAACCAGACCGCGGCCACACCGCTGGTGGAGCTCGAGGTAGCGGGCGCCCGCAAAATCAGGTTTCCCGATCTTGTCGTCCGCGATCACGAAGGACGGCGAGTCCGTTTCTATTCGGACCTGATTAAAGACAAAGTAGTAGTCCTGAGTTTCTTCTACACGAGCTGCACGTACACTTGCACGATGCAGGGAAAGACTTTTTCCCGGCTTCAATCGCTGCTGGGCGAGCGATTGGGCAAGTCTGTGGTCCTCATCTCGGTGAGCACCGATCCGGCCAACGACAAGTCCGGAGAATTGAAGGCCTGGGCCGAGCGTTACGATGTGCAACCGGGCTGGACGCTGGTCACCGGCGAGAAGAGCGAGATGAATAAACTCTTGATTCCATTCACCGGTAGTCCTGCCGGCGCGGAGATGCACCTGCCCGTGACGTTCATCGGCAACGACAAGACAGGCACTTGGACCAGCGCCGACGGTGTATTCGCACCGGAAGAGCTGCTCAAGGTTGTCGATTATTTGACGCGTTGATGTCGGCGTCCGCCCACTCTTTCGCCGAGACAAATGATCGGCTGTCGTAGATCAGCAGGATAGTTCCCACCGGCAACGCTTTGCTCACCTCAACCGCAGCCCACATCGGAATGCGCACGCAGCCATGACTCTGCGGTGTGTTTGGCACTTCGGGATTTCCGTGAATCGCGAGGCCATCGCTGAAGTAGCTGGGATAGTAGAGTAGTCCAAGAGGCGACTTCCTCCAGCCGGAGATCTTCGCGTAGATGCGGAAGCGTCCGGTTGGCGTGTAGGCGAGGCCGCGGATTCCTTTTTCGTTGTAGCGCTTGTTGCTGCCGGTTGAGACGGGAAGGATTCGTGTGATAGCGCCGTCGTCGTCAGTCAGCACGAGCAGTTGCCGGTCGAGATCCACTTCGACGTGACGATAGCCGGCGTCTCTTGCCTGTGGCGCAGCCGCGCTCGTGATCGCGTCGAACTCGTTGCGATTCAGCGCGCCCGTCAGCTTGCGGCCTTCCCATTTCTGAAAGACTTTCAACGCCCTGCGCGTGTCGTCGTTGATCACGCCATCCACTCGCCCCGGACGATAACCCATCTCTGCGAGGCGTGCTTCCGCCTGCTTCAGTTCCGCACGTGTTAACGGCTTCTGCTTCCGCGCGCGTGTTTTTGCGCTCGTCGGTGCGATGAAAAACAGACTCAGCAACAACAACGATGCGGCGATAACGGATTTCCTTGCTCTGCGCATGGCAAACCTCAAAAGCTGAATTGTTCAAGGGGAAACGGCAGTCGGGGTAGGGGCTGAAGTTGCCGTCTAACGATTTGCTAGACGATATTCTTCCGCACGCTGTAAAGTCAAACTCTTTGTGATCGCATTTGAGCCGCGCATGATTCAAACCACCGGACTGACCAGAAAATTCGGCAACTTCGTTGCTGTCCACGATCTCAACCTGCAGGTTCCGAAAGGCGTCATCTTTGGTTTTCTCGGACCGAACGGCAGCGGGAAGTCGACGACAGTCAAGATGTTGACCGGGATTTTGAAGCCGACTGCGGGTGATGCTCTGATCGATGGTTTGTCGATCCGGAACGCGCCAGTCGAGATCAAACGCCGGATCGGCGTACTTCCGGAAGACCTTGCGCTGTTTGATTCGTTGACGATTTGGGAACACCTGAAACTGTGTGGACCAATCTACGGCTTGAGCACGCAGGAAACCGACGCCCGCGCCGAACAACTGCTCAACTATCTCGACCTCTGGTCCGATCGTCACACCCTCGTCGAACAGGCTTCGTTCGGGATGAAGAAGAAGTGCGCGCTGGCGATGGCGCTGATACACAATCCGAAGGTGTTGTTTCTCGACGAGCCGTTTGAAGGTATCGATCCGGTGGCGTCGCGCGGGATCAAAGATCTTCTGCTGCAAATGTCAGGGAAGGGAATCACGATCTTTTTGACGTCGCACATACTGGAGGTCGTGGAGCGTCTGGTCCATAGCTACGGCGTGATCGTTCATGGCGAGCTCGTGTGTAGTCACACGATGGAAGAGACGCTTCGATCGGGTCGCACACTTGAAGACGTTTATTTTCAATACGTGCAGAGACGAACAGTCGAGGAGTTTGAGTGGATCGGATAAGGGCGATTCTCAAGTATCAGTGGCGTGCTTACTGGCGGCGTTTTCGCGGCTCGGCGAACCTGCGCGCGAGTAATGTTGGTGTGCTGGTGCTTTTGGGTGGACTCGCTGCGCTTCGGTTTTTGCAACAGCTTCCGCTCGCGGCGTCACAGCTCGAACGAGGCGAGACCGCGAGATACGAGACGCTGCTGATCGTGGTGTTTCTCGTGTGGATGGTTCCGGTGCTGGGCGAGTCGCGGCGATCGATCGCGAGTAAATCGTTGCTTCATTTTCCGCTCACGCCGCGCGAGCTTTTTGTAATTAGAGTCGGTTCCGTGTTTTGTTCGCCGTTGAGCTGGATCATCGTCGCGCTTTCGTTGGCTCTTGGTTATCCAGTTGCGGCGACTGAACATCCGGTCACGGGCATGATCGGGTTGTTGATGCTGTTGCTGTTGGGGCTGTTTGCGAGTCTAACGATCGCGCATCTGTTGCAAGGCGCGTTCGTGAGACGTTTGTCGTTCGTCGTGCTGTTGGTTGTGAGTGCGGTCGGCGGTCTGCTTTGGTTGGAAAAGCAGACGCAATTCGCAACGACATTGAAATCGCTGCTGCCACATAGTCTCGCGGTGGCCGCCGCGACGTCGCCAACGCCCATTCGCTCGTTATCTGTTCTCCTTGCGCTAACAGCTTTCTTCGCAATCCTTTCTCTGTGGACCTTCACGCTCACACTTCATTCACAACAGACGCGGCGTTCACAACGCGTCTTTGGCCTGAGTCAACTTCCCGGCAAGTTTGGCGGGCTACTGAAAAAGGATCTCCGCTACTCGAGCCGGTTGCTGGATCTTTATCTCGTCCTGCCGATCGTCGTCTTGTTTGATATGTACC
>DASUPR010000322.1:0-7716 GCA_036281015.1 Pyrinomonadaceae bacterium | reverse complement strand
GGGAAGTCGTGCTGTGGGTTTTCGAAGACGGCTTCTGTTGCTGAAGCTTTTGTTAGTTTGAAGTCCGTGCCGGGGCAGCGGGCTTTCGGGTGTGCGACGTAGTAGACGCCGTCAGCGCGCTGTTCGATTCGCAGGTATTCAAACTCGACGGTCTTCTCGCCCGCAACGGTGCGGCTCATGCCCATCATCGAACCACCCGCCACGCTGGTCCAATGCTCTTCGACCTGTGCGCGTCCGCCGGGCGCGGTTTGCCAGTCGCCTGCAATCCACGAGACGTCGGCAATACCGGGAGTTTGTGGTGTTAAGTTGGCAAGCACGAACAACGTCAGGAAAGTTAGTTTCAGCATAGGCGTGAAGGCTACATCAAGTTCAACGGTGGGTATTGGAAAAATGCGACATTCGAGTGTTGGCGCGTCTTGCGCGTGAACGATTCGGTGAGCGCGCTTTGACTCGCGAACAGAACTCCCGGCGTCTGTTGCGCGAATTGATTGAAGTCGCGAATCAGGTGCGCCTGGTCGTAGTAACCGCATTCGATCGCGACTTCCGCCCACGCAGGATTCGACTGGTCCACTGCGCGAAACACCTGTTGAAACCTGACGATCCGAGCGAGCAGCTTTGGACCCAGCCCGACTTCCTGAAGAAAGCGCCGTTCGAGTTGGCGGCTACTAACGCCGGCAGATGAAGCAAGCTGATCGACTGATACCAGCCCGCGCCGATCGATGATGCTCGCAGCTAGTCTTAACAGACAGGAATCAAACTCAACGTCCTTCAACCGTGAGATCAAATACGAGTCCAGAGCGGCAATCTTTTCGTCCAGGTTTACTGCTCGTGCTGAAACTTGTAGCAGTTCGCGCTCAAACTCGCTCGACAAACATTCCAACGCCACAACCCGATCCGTGATCTCATTCGCGGGCAAATCAACAAACGGCCGCGTGCCTCCCGGTTGAAAACGAATGCCCAACAAACGAACCACTCCACTCGCCGAGATCAGTATCGGCCCCGTCATCTGCCCGACGATAAAATTTCGCGGCTGACGCCTTCGTTCCCCATCAACGTGCTGTAGAAAACGATCGCCGAAGTTCAGGATCAACTCGACGCAACCATCCGGCAGGATTCGCTCGGGCGGAGACGCATCAACACAGTGCTCACCTTCAAGCGTCCAAAAGCATTCAACAAATGTGCGAAGACGAGGTGTGGGTTTGATTTCGCGATAACGCATTCAGGTCTATTGCCCGGGCGCGTTCCAAACACGGCCATCGGCGTACTTGATGCTAACCAGGACAATCTTCTCAGTAAACCGATCGCGCTCCTCAAGATTCAGCGACGTAACGCTAACGGTTTTAGTAGGCGGTGAGAGCATCGTAACCGTCAACTCCTTCGTCTTCCCCGGCGCGATCTGTTCGTCGCTCGTGAACTGCTGGCGACCCATTTCGTTCTCGGTGTCGCGTTCGTAAAAGATGTAATCCCAGTCGATCTGAACGATCGCTGAGGTGGAGTTGTTTTTGACTTTGGTTTTGTAAACGAAGTAGTAACGCGGTGGTTTTTGTTCGCGCTGTTTCGCGAGGTTTGCTTCGTCGGCTTTCGCTTCGCGCTTGGCGCGCTCGCCGCCGCCCTGTGCGATGCGCCGCTCGTTGCGAGCACGCGAACGCATCTCGTCGAAGTTCTCGAGTGGACCACCGAACGGATCGCGTTCCCAGCCGATCCGCACCTTGCTCCAACTCGCTTTAACAACTTCGACGTCGCTCAACTGCTGCTGGGCACCAACGAGCGAGATGCCCAGCAGCAGCACTGCAATCAAGGCGAGCGACTTCATACCGCCAAATAATCAGCGATTAAAAGACGTAACGCAAGCCGACGATAATGCGGCGGTTGCCTCCGTCTGTTCCCCACTGATTGAGGAAGTTGTTTGAGTTAACTGCCGAGTTCGGAATACCGAAGTCTCGAGAGTTAGTGAAATTGAAGAAGTCGGCGCGGAGCTGCAAGCGCTGGTTTTCACCGATCCGCGTGTTCTTCATGATACCGATATCAATGTTGTTGATTCCGTCAGAGCGCAGGATGTTTCGTCCCGCGTTGCCGACTCGCTGCGCCGCGGTGATTTGTCGGAACAGCGAACGTCCGCCGGCTGCGATGATTTCCTCAACACTCATTGACGAGATATCGAGCGTCGTGTTCACGTTCGGTCTGATGGCATTGCCCACCAGCGCCGAAATGCTCGCGAGTGCTCCAGCAGGATCCGCGCCATTCAATGCTGTGAACGGCGAGCCACTCTGCAGCGAGAACTGCGAGTTGAACTGCCAACCGCCGAGAACCAGTCCGGCGAAGCCTTTCTGATCGCGGAAGTAAGGCAACTCATACACGAAGTTTCCGGCGAGACGATGCGGGCGATCGAAGCTCGAGCGCGCGCGATCCGCACGGCGGTTAAAGGAGTCTTGCGCCACCGCGATCTCTCCCGACGACACGTTGAAGATTTCCGACATCGTGTCGATGAAAGAGCTGTAGGTGTAGTGCAAGCCGGCGCTGAATCCACTGGTCAAGCGCTTCTCTAAACTGGTCTGAAGCGAATGGTAGATCGACGAGCCGGAGTTCGTGCGAAGCCGCGTCGGTCCTTGACTTGGATTCGCGCGACAGAGCGCGGGATTGGCATTGACGCAGCCAGGAAGCGCCGGATTGGCGTCCACCGACTCAAAAAGGCCTGTTCCCTTCGTGCCGACGTAACCAACACGCATCACGAGATCGCGAGTGAACTCACGCTGCAGTTCGAAACTAACCGAGTCGTAAACCGGCATGTGGAAATTCTCGTCCACAATCGTCCGGTTGACTGTCGCCGGATCAAACGGCGGGGTTTGCAGGGTGGTGAACGCATTCGGAATCACAGTGACGCAGCCAGCGGGGCGCGGCGTCACGTTGCAGTTGACTGGCGGAACGCCTAGAGGCGTGGTTGAAGTGGTCGGGAATGACGATACCGCAGCCACAAACGGGAACGAGCTCCAAATGTTGAGCGCGATGTTCGTGAACGCGTAGTCGTGAGTTCGGGTGAAACCACCACGAACGACGAGCTTGTCACCACCGGTCAGCCAACCAATGACGCCGTCATTGCGAGTTTGCGGGTTCCAGTTGAAGCCCACGCGTGGTTGCCAGTTGTTAGTGTCTCGACCGGGAATTGGCGTCAACACGAACCGCGGATCGTTATTGAAAGCTGCGATCACCGGTTGATTGAAGTCGACCAGGTCCTGAATCGGCTGGCCCGGATTCTCGTATCTCACACCGAGCGTCAGTGTGAAGTGCGGCGTGATTCTCCACTCGTCCTGGGCGAAGAAGAAGAAATCGTGCCAGTCGTTATGGAGCACCTGCGCCGTTCCCGGCAGGTCTTTGTTGATGTTGGCTCTCGTGGCGAAATCCTTCACGAGAAAATCGAGCGATGCGTATTCGAGCAGCCCACGTGTGGTTGGTTTGAAAAGCTGATGAAGCTGGTTGCGACGAATGTCGACGCCAAACTTCCACGCGTGATTACCAGTTGTGTAGGAGATGTTGTCCTGCAACTGGAAGGTGTTTCGCACCTGGCTTTGCGGCAGGTTCACGCCCAATCCGATCGCAGTACGCGTTGGACCAGCATTGAAACCAGCCAAGCCAAGCTCGACTATCTCAATTGACGGAATCAACTCCGAACGCGGATCCAGCGCGAGCGTGGCCGACGCACTGCGCAGGAACGCGCCTCGAATTTCGTTGAGCCACTTCGGCGACAACACACTCGTGAATTGCAGGTTCACACCTTGCGTGCGTGAAGGCACGATCGACGAGAACCCTGGGGGCGTGATTTGCGAAGCCGCCACACCCGGAATACTGCCGGCGGCGCCGGAGTCCTGATACAAATATCGGCCGTTCAGGCTATGTTTGCCGCTGAACCGGTGATCGATACGAACCGAGGTCTGCCAATCGTCGTAAGTTGACGATTGTGAACCGGTCAAAGAACCGAGGGGAACAACAAACGTCTGACCGTTACGCACGAAGCTCGCTGTTCGACCGAGAGGAGTGGCAGCAGCCGGCAAAAAGTCGAGCAAGGCACGAACCTGGGGCAGGTCGCCCGCAGCCGCGTTGATGATCGCTTTGCCTTCCGCGGTTGGCGCGCCGTTTAGTGCCTGGCCAACACCGAGCTGGCGGTCCCACCAACGTTGCACCGAGAAGAAGAAGAACGTTCGATCGCGGCCGTTGATAATGCCTGGTCCACCTTCGCCAAAGCGCGGCAGATGAAGTGGGCCACCGATCGTTCCGCCTAATTGATTCTCAACGCGGAATGGAGCTTTGCGCCGCGACGGGTCGGTTGCGTTTGGATTACAGAAACCATTGACGCCGGCCTTTTGCGTGTTGCTGCAGGCGTTCAAGGCATTGTCGTTGTGAAACCAGAACGCAGAGCCGTGATAGTCATTCGTGCCGCTGCGCGTGATTGCATTGAACACCGCGCTCGAGTTGCGGCCGTATTCGGCGCTGAACTGGTTTGTCACCAAACGCACTTCCTGAATCGCGTCCGGATTGTTCAGCGGGATGGTCGAACCGGCAACACCGAAGTTGTTGTTGTCCTGACCATCGATCATGAAGTTGTTGGAACGAGTGCGCCCGCCGTTCGCGGAAAAGTTTGTCCCGCCCGCGAAGGCTGACTGGCCGGAGTTAATCTGGCTTACGCCCGGCGCTGATAGCGCAATGTTGTAAACGCTTCGAGTGGTGGCGAGCGGAAGTTCGGATAAGCGTCTTTCGTCAAAACGCGTACCGACTTCAGCGCTTGAAGTATTCAACATCGAGGCGTTCTCGACGACGTTCACCACTTCCTGAACGGCGCCGGGTTTCATAGTCACGTCGACTACCGCCGCCTGATTCAGAGCGAGCGTGATGCCCGACTGCTGGTATTTAGCAAAGCCGGTGCTCTCGATCGTGAGCTCATAAGCACCTACGGGCACGCCCGTAAAGTGATAGCGGCCATCGGAGTTTGTCTGTGCCGTGCGTGTCTCGTTGGTCAAGACGTTGCGCAGGGTGACAGTAGCGCCGTTGATGACAGCTTGTTTTTCGTCTTTAACTTCGCCCGCGATGGAGCCTGAAGTTTGCGCGAGTGCTGGACAGCAGAATAGTGCAACTACTGCCGCCAGTAGTATGAGGGTTCTAGTTGCCTTGATCATTTAGCATTCTCCTTTCGAACAACCATGGACCGGTAATGGTTTTTTTATTTCTGTGACTGGATGAGAGCCTTATCCGCCGGAGAACGCAGGTAAATATTCCACTGTGCAAATTGCTAAAGACGGGATAAGTCGCGCTTGTAGATGCAATGCGTATTCCAAGCGAGGACTTTGGGCCCGTTTGCGACTAACAGCGCGAAATTGAGTAACTTAACGGTTTGGACGGGCAGTGGTATCGAAGCCACTGCCGCCCAAAAATTCATATCGTATTCAAATTCGGCAAGTTAGGACCTTGCTTCAACCGTTATCGCGGCGCCGAAGCGAAGGCTATGTCTGTGACCAAAACAGCGCCTTGAGCTTGCTCGTTAAAGGTAAATTCCACCGCACGGATGTTATGTAAATTCACGCCGCCAAAAGCGCTCAGCGGAATGCGAACCGTGTTCAGCACGAGCTTGGGAACAGGACCAACCGAACCCGGTGGAAAGTACAACGCCGACGAAACATCGCTGACACGTACCGAAGCTGTAAAACCTGCGACGTCGGTCAACACCACGCGGAAGTTTTGGGCCAGGCCTTCGAGATTACGTGGATCGGTAAAGTTCACGCCAATGCGAAACTGAAGCGCCTCGAAACCCGAAACGTCACTGAAACCGATCGGTATTTCATTCCGGTAGTTTCCGGTCAGGTTGTTCCAACCGGTTTTGAGTTGACTCAAACCACGGGCCGCCGATCGAGCGCTTGGTGTTGTGTGCGGCTGTCGAGCATTTGGTTGATCCGGCAGGCACGTTGGTGGTTGCGGATCGTTGCCACCGCACAACTCGTAAGGCGTCAGACCGATTTGCGTCACGGCGCCACCGAGTCGATTGAAATTCAGGTTGTTGTTGGCGAGTAGACGGTTGACGTCGAGTCGCAATTCGGGATTATCGGGCGCGTGATAAGAGACGAACAGATTGTTTGTCTGCGCTGACGCGGGCGGTGGCGCATCGCCGGTAAGAATCGGCAGGAATTGAGTCTCGCCACCGACATACGCGCGGAAGAATGCCGACATGTAAGCGAGGCCGGTGCCGCGTTGTTGTGCTTCGGTCAGCCGTTGACTTCCTCTGCCGGTGCCGCAGTGCGAATCGGAACGGCCACCAGGCACAAACGCTGTCCAGTCGTTCGTTGCGCCGGGAAACGGGCTCGAAGGAGACCAGACAGTGTTGTAGAAATTGTGATTGGCTCCCATAACCAGCTCGTAGTGTTTGGGAGATTGATCGCCAGGCTGGCTGTAACGCGCGTCGTCGTAGAAATGAACGCCTTGCAGATCCGCGACGTCGCCGTCGCAATAAGGCAGCAGCACGTTGAGCGCGACGTTGTTCGCGACGAAACGATTGAAGTCAACGGGCGCAAGCGGGAACACTGCTTTGACGCCGTATGGTGATCCGAGGGCTCTGTTCAATAGCTGGTGCCGCACCACACCTTCGCCACCGCGCGAGTGGCCCATCGTTCCGACTCGAGTCAGATCAAACCTACCGACGAACTTGGCGCCGAAAGGCGCGCCGCCCGTTGTATTGAAATTTCTCAAGATGTCGAGATGTCTTTGGATCAGTTCGGCTCGCGCAAACATGCCGAGATCAAACACGAGGTTGTCGACCGCGTTGATTCCGTTGGCACTGACCGAAACGACAACGTAACCGTGACTCGCGAGAACCTCAGCGACGTAGTCGTAACCCTGGAAGCTCGGGATCGGTTGACTGTTGTTTGCTGTGCATGGCCACTGGAGCAGCGCGCTGCCGCCAACAAAACACGTGGCGTGACGGCCGTGCATAAAAACGATCACCGGAAACGGGCCGGCTGCGAGGTTAGTGGGATAGTGAATCGAAGCACGGAGTTCGACTGGACCAGGAAAATCGGTCGGGGTAAAGGCGGTGTCGCCGAAGTTGTATTCTTCGCGAGTTACGGCCATGGGACCCGGCACACCGGGATCGGGAACTTGTGCGAATACAGTTTGCACGCCTGCGCTGACGAAGAATGCAATTGCAACGATGAAGAAGTAAGTTTTGATTGTGCGTTTCATTGGTTTCCTCCTTCACGTTTCAACTGAATTCTCTCCGGTAGTTGCACTCGGGATTCTTTGTTCTCACCGTAAGAGAGCGAAACCACGCCGCCTTCGCGCACCAGCGAGTCGTCGAGCGTAATGGCCGTAATCTGCGATAGCGTTTCGTTTTCAATGCCGTAGCCGACGATCTGATCGTCAATCCAGATCACGGCAGGCATTGCGCGGACGGGGAATGGTCCACCGGTGATCGTCACGCGCCATGCGCGATTTACAACGACCTGTTGGCCACGAACTTCCGCGTTGATGTTGCGCGGCAACTGCACTTCCTCGACACGATAGCCGGTGAGCTTCAAGTCGCCGCTTTGTTTAGCGGTTTTTGCTTCGCTTATTAATTTGCCGGGAAGTTTTACCAGTTCGCGCAAGGGCAACTCCTTATTAGCCGGATTATTCTGCTGCGCCACGGCAACCGAGCCGCCTGCGAGCAACACCGGTATCAGGACCACGGCACACGCCACG
>DASUPR010000321.1:0-2828 GCA_036281015.1 Pyrinomonadaceae bacterium | reverse complement strand
AAGTTTCGCGAGTACGTGGAGTCGCCGGTGTTGGCCGACATTCAGGTGCGCGCAAACGGTTTCGACGTCTACGACGTGAATCCGGTGAAATTCCCGGACCTCTTCGCGCAACGGCCGATCATTCTGTTTGGTAAATGGCGTGGACCACTAACCGGAACGATCGAACTTACGGGCAAGAACAGCTTGGGCGTCTTCACTTCGCGAGTTGACGTGGCGAACACGCAGCCTGACGAAGGCAACAGCGCGTTGCGTTACCTGTGGGCACGCTCGCGAATTGCCGAGCTGTCTGACTACGCCGATTACATAGACCAGGAGGAGAACCAGAAAGCGATCACCGAACTCGGTTTGAAGTACAACCTGTTGACTCGTTACACGTCGTTCATTGCGGTGCGTGAAGTGGTCACGAATCCGACCGGTTCGGCGCAGGACGTGAACCAGGCGTTGCCGCTGCCGTTGCGAGTCAGCGAGCTGGCTGTTGGCGGTGGAACTGAAGTCGGCAGCGAACCGGAGTTAATCATCCTCCTTGGGATGGCGCTCGTAATCGTTACGACATTGGTCCTGTTTAGCAGAAGGCGCCGGTTTGTATGAAGCAGAAAGTGATTTGGAGCGCGCAGTTGTTGTTGGTGTTGCTGTGCGCTCTTGGGCTCAAGGCGTTTTACTCGACCGCGACGGCAGATGATCTGTTGTGGATACTGACGCCGACAACAGTGCTCGTCGAGTTGTTGAGCGGGCAGCAGTTTGAGTTTGAGGATTACACGGGCTACATGAGCAGCGATTACCGGTTTGTGATCGCTGTTCCGTGTGCCGGAGTCAACTTCCTGATCATGGCTTTCCTAATGCTCGCGCTGAGGCGTTTATGGCGCGAGCGCTTTCAGCCGGTCAGTTGGTTCTTTCTACCCGTCACCGTGATGCTGGCGTACGTAGCAACTTTGCTGGCAAACACGACACGCATTTGGTTCGCATTGGGGAGGCGAGCTGACGCTGCGTGGGTGACGTGGTTGACAGACAACCAACTGCACCGGCTTGAAGGCATCGTGGTCTATTTTCTGTTTCTGATGTTGCTGTTTGTGTTGACCGAGCGGTTGGAAACAGCAAACCCGCGCAGGTTTATGCGCGGGTCGCTGTTTCCGCTCTCGATCTACTATGCGGTTGCGCTCGTGATTCCGCTACTCAACGGGTCTTACAAGCGTGGCACTGTGTTCTGGGAACACTCCGGTTTCGTGATCGTGTTGCCGCTGCTCGTGCTGCTGCCGTTGGTATTGCAGCAGATCGTGTTGGCTAACCTGCGTTCAGTAGTTTCGCGTTCAAGTGAATCTCTGTCCCGGCGAGTGCCTTCGAGACCGGGCAGCCTTCCTTAGCGCCTTTGGCGTAGTTTTGAAACGCGGCGTCGTCGATGCCGGGAATCTCGGCTTCGGTCGCGAGCTCGATTTTGGTGATCGAAAATGCGTCGCCGATTTTGTCGAGCGTGACTCGTGCTTCAGTATGAATGCGCGTCGGTTTGATGCCGGCGCGCGAGAGCGCCGCGGTCAGGGCCATCGTGAAACAACCCGCGTGCGCCGCGCCGATCAATTCTTCAGGGTTCGTCGCGGCCTGTCCCTCTTCAAAACGAGACTTGAAAGAATAAGGACCCTCGAATGCTCCGCTGCCGACCTTTAACGTTCCTTCACCCTCCGCAAGATTTCCTTTCCATTCAGCTTCCGCTTTACGTGTTGGCATAATTTCCTTTCCGTTATTCGTATTTGGGGGAGAGGTATCATACGCCAGCGTAGACCAGCTTCGTAAACGACGGCGATTCGCGTACTGAATACGCTTCGTTTACTCGCTCTCATTTATGACTCCTTTGAGGTTACGCAAGCTGATAAATGCCGATTCCTTTTTCGCGTCCCTGCACGCGTACGTTGCCCATCGGGATGGCGTCGGTTAAGTCTTCATCGAGCGACTGCCAGACGTTTTCGGAAACGAGCAGCCGCGACTGGTATTTTTTGTTCAACTTCTCGATGCGCGACGCCAGATTCACCACGTCGCCGATAACTGTGTATTCCTTCCGCACCGACGATCCGATACTTCCCGTTACCGCTTCACCCGCGTGAAGTCCGATCCCCACCGTCGTTGGCAAAACATTCCCTGACGCCACCTCTTCTTCAACACGCATTAGTATTTCGCGCGCGGCAGCAACGCCGTTGAGACAATCACCGCCTTCCGAAAGCGGCGCGCCAAACACCGCCATGAACCCATCGCCGAGAAACTTGTTGATGACGCCGTGATGACGATTAACGATCTCGATCATGAACTCGAAGAGCGACTCCAGATAGCTCACCACTTCTTCCGGTGAACGCTTCTCAGCAAAGCTCGTGAAGTTTCGGATGTCGAGAAACATCACGCACACCTCGCGTTTCTCGCTGCGCAGGTCCGGCTTCAACGTCAGCAGCTTGTTCATCACGATCGGCGACACGTACTCGCCAAACGTCCGGCTGATGCGGTTGCGTTCTTCAACCATTTCGAACGAGTTGAGAATGCGTTTCTTGATCTGTATCGTCACTGCGCCCGCCGCGGAGGCGCACTCACAAGGATCGGTTCTACAGTCGAAACAACTCCTGTCTTATGGATATAGACCAGCGACACGAACCAATACTGAATCGCGGCCACGGCTCCGGTGAACACAGAAAGCTTGAAGTCGAGCCTCAGCGTTGAGAGCACGATCAACAGCGGAAACATGAAAGGAGCCGGAGTCAACAATGCGTAAGCCGGTCCGACGTACTGTGCGGTAACCAACAGTGCGGCGAACGGAATAGATGTTTCGACGATGGCACTCAGATACGGCAGCAGCG
>DASUPR010000320.1:0-3770 GCA_036281015.1 Pyrinomonadaceae bacterium | reverse complement strand
CAAAGTGCCACTCAGGTATCACGGCAGCCAAAAGGGTGTCAAGATCGAAAAACGCAGATTCAAGATGAAGCGAGTACTTCGCGGTAGACGCGCTCTGTGTCGCGCGCCATGCGTTGTAGTGAGTAGCGCTCGCGGGCGGCGAGTTGGGCGTTGTGGGAGAGACGCGAACGTTCTACCGGGCTGTTGAGGAGAGCGTTTATCGTGTGGGCGAGGGCGTCGGCGTCGTCGATCGGAACGAGTTTTCCGGTGACGCCGTCCTCGATGATTTCCAATGCGCCTTCGGATGCTGTTGCAATCACCGGCAGTCCGGCGGCCATGGCTTCAACGATTGCTAAGCCGAAGGGCTCAGACCGTGCGGCGGAGACAAAAAGCGTAAGCGATGCGAGGGCAGCGGGCATGTCGTCTCGCCATCCCGGCATGGAGACGATCTCATTCAAGCCGAGTTCGGATCTCAAGCTCTCGAGGGATTTTCGGTTCGTCATCTCAGGAGACTTGTCCTCGCCGATGATCACGAAACGAACATCCGGGCGACGCGCGGAGACTAACGCAGCTGCGCGCACAAAAACATCGTGACCTTTGATCGGTGCGAGGTGGCCCACCGTTCCCATCAAAACGGCGTCATCATGCGCGGCCGAAGCCGCGCGCTCGAAACGTTCGACGTCAATGCCGTTATGGACCACTCTGACCTTCGACGGCTCGATTACACCACTGCTTCTCACACTCTCCGCCACCGCCTGCGACACAGCGATTACACGCCCGACACCACTCAGCAGCGGTCTGTTAACCCGTTTCAACGGAAACAACGCATGGCGCGTGAGCACGAGCCGGCTGCGCGACGCCATCCTCACCGCCAACGCCGCCAGGTGATAATCCCGCGCCGCGTGCGCGTGAACGATCTCGATTTTATGCGCACGAACGAACCCCACAAGACTCGTCACGTTTGTCACGTAGCTACGCGTGTTCAACGCCAACATGCGTTCGTGAGGCAGAAACGATAATTCACCCGACAGCGGCGATCCGGGAACCGACGCCGCAAAGACCTCGTGCCCCAGATCATTCAGCGCGCGCGAGAGGTCTGCCAAGTGCCGTTCGCCACCGCCGAACGAAGTCACGGAGCATACCTGCAGAATTCTCATCAGCCCGCAGTGTACTCCGACCGCGATCCAAAAAGTAATTACCCCTAATGAGGTACTGAAAATTACCTGTCTAGGGGATTCGCCCTTTCGCGCTGCGCAGTATCCTCATAGCCTCGTAAGAAGGAGGCACCATGTTGAAAAGATTCGCTTTTCTGCTGGCCATAACGCTAACTGTAGCCGCCGCGATCGCCACAACAACCCTGCAACCCGGACGTGCTAACCAACAGATCTCCTCGATCTTCGTATCCGAAATACCGGCAGGCTATCGCGACTGGAAACTCGTTTCAGTGGCCCACGAAGAAGGCAATCTCAACGACATCCGCGCGATCCTCGGCAACGACGTCGCAATCAAAACCTATCGCGAAGGAAAACTCCCCTTCCCTGAAGGAGCAATCATCGGTCGCATCGCGTGGCGGCATGTGCCGTCCGAGGAGAACAACAAAGCTTTCGGCCGTGCGCAATCGTTCGTCGCCGGCGAAGCCCCGCCCTGGTACCTGCAGTTCATGGTCAAGGATTCGAAAAAGTACGCCTCGACCGGTGGCTGGGGCTACGCGCAATTTGATAAGGAAGGCAACCCCGGCCCGGAGTCGGACCTGAAGAAATGCCATCCCTGCCATGAGGCGATCAAGGATCGCGACTTCGTGTTCACGCGTTACACGCCCTAACGAAACAAAGGTCCAAACTACCTGCAAGGAGAACAGTATGAGCCAAAGTAGTGGTACCCAAAGAAGCAGCGACCCGAATGCGATTCGCCCGTTTCAGATCGAGACGCCGGAAGCCGAACTTACCGCCTTGCGCCGCCGCATAGAAGCGACGCGGTGGCCCGAACGCGAGCTCGTCGAAGATCAATCGCAGGGCGTGCAGCTCGACACGATTCAAAAACTCGCGCGCTACTGGGCGACAGATTACGACTGGCGCAAGTGTGAAGCGCGACTCAAAGCCCTCCCGCATTTCGTGACCGAGATCGACGGGCTCGACATTCATTTCATTCACGTTCGCTCGCAATATGAAAATGCGTTGCCGCTCATCGTCACGCACGGATGGCCCGGTTCAGTACTCGAGCAACTCAAGATCATCGATCCGCTGACGAACCCGACAGCGCATGGCGGCAGTGCGTCAGACGCTTTCGACGTCGTGATTCCGTCAATGCCCGGCTACGGGTTTTCCGGAAAGCCAACTGCAACGGGTTGGGATCCGATCCGCATCGCGCGCGCGTGGGTCGAGCTCATGAAACGTCTCGGATACACGCGTTTTGTGGCCCAGGGCGGTGATTGGGGTGCAATCATCACCGACTACATTGGCACGCTTGCTCCGCCGGAGTTGCTTGCGATCCACACCAACATGCCCGCCGCGGTTCCGGCCGAAGTCTCCAGTGCGCTGCAAGTTGGCGGCGCGGCGCCGGATGGTCTCTCCGCCGAGGAGAAGAGCGCGTTCGATCAACTCGACTTCTTTTATAAGAAAGGTCTGGGTTACGCGCTGGAGATGGCGGGCCGCCCACAGACGCTCTACGGCCTTGCTGATTCACCCGTTGCGTTGGCTGCCTGGATGATCGATCACGACTGGCGCAGTTACGCACTCATCGCACGCGTTTTCGATGGCGAGTCCGAAGGGTTAACGCGAGACGACATCGTCGACAACATCACGCACTACTGGTTGACGAACACGGGTGTGTCATCAGCGCGCTTGTATTGGGAATTCAAGGGCGCCTTTTTCGCACCCAAGAACGTGACCGTTCCCGTTGCCGTGAGCGCGTTTCCCGACGAGCTGTATCAGGCGCCGCGGAGTTGGGTCGAGCGCGCATATTCGAATCTCATCTTCTACACCAAGCACGACAAGGGCGGACACTTCGCAGCCTGGGAACAGCCGCAGTACATCATCGAAGACCTGCGCGAGGCATTCAAGTCGTTACGATAAAGAACAAAACAGCCATGAGCGAACAAACAAAAGCACAACCAGACATGAAGCTCGAGGTCGTAATGCTGGCCGTTGCCGACGTCGACCGCGCAAAAGCGTTCTACGAAAAACTCGGCTGGCGCGTAGACATCGATTTCTCGCTTGGCAACTTCCGAGGTGTGCAGGTAACGCCGCACGCCTCGGGAGCTTCGATCATCTTCGGTAAGGGAGTCACGCCGTCCACACCAGGAACGACGCTGGTCTTAGCGGTGACTGACGTTGACGCGGCCCGCGCCGACCTAGCCGCGCGCGGCGTGGACGTGAGCGAGGTCTTTCACTTCGCCGCTGGTCCATTCAACGACACCGTCGAGAACCCGCGTGTCGCGGGGCGCGATCCGGAAGGTCGTTCCTACTTATCGTTTGCGTCGTTCAACGATCCTGACGGGAACACCTGGTTGCTGCAGGAGATCACGCAGCGTCTTCCCGGCCGCATCGACTCCGGTGTGACTTCTTACGGCTCAGTGGGCGACCTCGCCGGCGCGCTGCGGCGCGCGGAGGCCGCGCACGGCGAGTACGAGAAGCGCACCGGAGAGCGCGACGTAAACTGGCCCGAGTGGTACGCGCAATACATGGCGTCGGAACAGAACGGCCAGAAACCGCCGCAATGACACGGAATCTGTTAATCGGGATCGTTGTGGGTGTCGTCGTTGTTGCGGCATCGGTGTACGTCACAGGTTTGTC
>DASUPR010000319.1:0-4474 GCA_036281015.1 Pyrinomonadaceae bacterium | reverse complement strand
ACCCGGCTCGTCCGGTTCACGTCGCAGGAAGTCTCTGTACTGCCACTGCACAAAGATTCGCGCAGTGTCGATATCGTTCTGCGCCGGTGGCGTCGAACTCACAGTGATCGGCAACGTCTTCGCAGTCGTCCCGGAAGTTTTGAAAACAAACGAGTAGGTCCCGGGGTCGAGTGCTCCCAAATCCCAGATCTGTGCCGTGCTCGCGATCGCTTGCGGCGACGGACCGTTGAAATGTTCGATGGTCGCATCTGTGGTGAACGTGTTGCCGGAGCGTACGGGATTGCCCCAATCAACTACTCGGAAACCACCATCCGGGAACGTCAGCTTCGCGTGGACAAACGTGCGGCCCTGGTTCTTCCAACTCTTTAGTTCGACTTGCGAGTCGGTCAGCGTGGTCTGGACCCACGGCGCGCGCGGCGTGAACGTCACTTCACCGGCATTATTCAGGCTGATGCTTTCGTCTCCCGCAGTATGCGACGCGATGAAGTAGCCTTCCTGATCACCGCCACCGATGCCGACAGTGGGGAACAACTGCGAGTTGCCATTGCCGTAACGTGTCTTGATCGTTCCGTCCGTGCGGAGCTCGATCTCAAAATTGACGGCGCCGCCACCGGCACATCTACGAGTGACGAAACTGAAGTTGCACGGCTGCGCCTGCCAACGAAAGATCATGCGCGAGGGGTTCGATAGCTCCGTTACATAAATGGCCGCGCCGGTTCGCAAAGTCGGATCGATAACGAGGTCCGCCCAGAAACCCGCGATCATCTGATAGCCGCCAAGCTCCTGTGGCGCACCCGGCGGATCGTCGGCATCTTCGAGATCTCCTACCTCAAGATCCTTGCGCACCGGAGCCTGCGAGAAGAAGAGATTGCCGTTCGTGGAGATCGTTAGCGTGGTGAAATTCGTGCCGAAGAATGGAAACACGAAGCCGTTCGGCAACAGGACGTCGACATAACGATCGTCGCCTTCAAATTCGAGCGGTTCACCGCCGGTCGTGAGCGGCACGGCTGGACCAACACTCGTAACGTACGGATCGCCTTCCAGCGGCGAAATCGTCACCGGCAGATTAACCGGCGTGCCTTCGTTGCCTTTGTTATCAAACTCTCGCAAGCGAATCGTTCCCGCAGTGTGCCGGTACGGAATCGTGACCTGCGTGTTCTGCGCAGTGCCCGGAGCGGCGGGGATTACGCCGCGCAACGGAATGACGGCGTTTGAACTGCCATCGATAAAACTCAACTCGTAAAGCGACGCAGTGCCCGTGGCTCCATCGTCACCACTCGCAGTCCAACCGATATTGAAGGTGCGTCCGTTTTGAAAGTTGAGATGGAAATTAGTGACTGCTCCCGGCGGTGTGCTGTCGTTCTGTTGCAGAGAATTGAAACTGTTCGCGACATTCAAACGGCGTCCGGTAAGTGTTTTGTCGACCAGCGAGGCCTGCACGTCGCCGTTGAACAGCAAGAGGTTCTTGACCTGTTGCACCGTCAGGTTTGGATTCTGCGCCCAAAGCAATGCCGCTGCGCCGGAAACGAAAGGCGCGGCCATCGACGTTCCGTCAAAGTAACTGTAAGTGTCGTCGTTAATACCGAAGTTGGATGGAAACGCCGGGTCGCAGGGAAAATCGGGAAACGGTCCCGGGTCGGTACAGGGCGGTGTTGTGCTGAGAATGTCATCACCGGGCGCGCCGATATCGACACTGCCTCTTCCGAAATGCGAAAACGAAGCGAGCCCGTCGGTCTGATTAGTCGCGGCGACGGAAATGATGTTAGGCGCGTCGAAGCTCGAAGGAAAGTGCGGGATGAGATCGTTGTTTGGTTCGAGTGAACCGTTATCAGCATTGCCCGCGGCGGCGACGAACAGAATGCCTGCGTTGTTCAAGGCATTGATCGCATCCAGAAACGACTGCGTGGGACGGTCGCCGCCGAAACTCGCATTGATCACGCGAATGTTCGCGCCTTTGGCTGGTCCCTGTGTATTCCAGAGCTCGCGCATTCGTCTCGCGTAAGTACATGCACGGATCGCGTTCGCAGTGTCGCCGAGACCGTCGCTATTCAAAAACTTCAGGGACATCAAACGCACGTTCCAATTAACGCCGGTGATTCCGGTGCCGTTGTTGCCGGCCGCGCCGATGACTCCCGCGACGTGCGTGGCGTGGTTCTCCGCGTCGTCTCCGCTGAAGAAGTTGCCGCTGTTGCTGTTGAAGTCGTAGCCGTGCAGGTCGCCTGAGATTTGCAGTTCGCCCTGAAGAGATCCGGGCGATGGATTGGTCCAGATGTTCGCCGCGAGATCCTGGTGCTCGATATCGATGCCCTGGTCGATCACGGCCACGACGACGTTTGAGCTTCCCGTGGTGAAGTTGTCCCAAACGTTTTGCACGCCGATCTTAGTGATCCCGTATTGCGGTACAGGGTTGGCGTTAAGGAGCGGATCGTTCGGCACCACATCAGCGCGCAGAATGTAATTCGGTTCGGCGTAAAGAACGTCGGGCTGGCGGCGCAACGCAGCCACGGCCGCGAGCGTCTGGTCGGGGGCCACGCGCACCAAGCGCAATCCCGGGACCAAATCGGCGCCGTCAAAAGGTTCCACCTGCGCCGCGACCAATTCGCCGCTCGGAGAAGCGACGACTATTCTTCCGACTCTCGTTCGGGCCAGCGGCTCACTGCGATAACGGACCAGGACCTCGCCGGGTTTGAATTCCGGCCGCATGCGTTTTTTGGTAACGGAGCGCTGCGCTGCGCGATTTCGAGATGCGTGTGAACCAGAGGGAAACTCGATCAAGGCGAACGTTATTAAGCCCAGACAAGCTAGAAGCGTTATGACAATTCTCATAATTCCTTTGAACCTATGGGAAAGGATTACGGTCTCGGTGCCGTTTAGAGCGGCGTGGGGAGAAAACTATATAACAGGACGGCCGATTTTTACAGAAAACTTAATGGGAGCGCTGGCCGATCTGCTCGGTTCCGAAACTGCCGATGCCGTTCAGGCGGAAGCTGAAGACCAGCCGGTTCTCTTTGCGCAGGCCCACGTTCCAGGACGAAAACTGCGTCGTCACGGCGCAGCAGTCCCAACTGTGGCCCAGTGTAATTGTTGAGTTGATTAGCGAACTGTCGCCGCGGCCGGGCCGTTTTTGAAAGTCGAAAAAGAACGACGCGCCGCCGAAAAGCCCGCGCTCCATGTTTCCCAGAAAGACTGATGGGCTCCACTGCGAACCACGCAATGTGCCCGCCTCGAGTCCGAGCCCGCGTGAGTCCTGGAACCTCGCGAGACTCGGGACCAGTTCGATCGCGCGCGTGTAGTAGAAACTCTGAAAAACCTGAACCAGCGAACGGTTTAAGCCGAAGGTGGTAGAGAGCGAGCGCATGCCGCCGCCGCGCGTGTCGAGATCGGAACGCACGTCGACAAACAGATTTCGCCGTGGACGATAGCGCGCGTCGACGTTGATCGGGGAGAAGCGTCGCGGCACGCCGCCGTAAACAAAACCCGAGAGCGTGTTGATGGGATAAAACTGGTTGCGTTGCCCCGGGATCAACGCGCCGCCGAAAAACGGATCAAAAAAGTACTTGCCGCGGATCGTGATCGTGAGGGCTTCGTAAGGCTGACTCGAAAGCAATGGACGCTCGCGTTCGGGAATCTCTTTCACTGGAACGTCGGCGACGTTCTCGGTCGAACGGCGCGTGAAGAAACGGTTCGCGATACCGAATTCGATTTCGTTCGTATCGGCGATCGCGTCGACGTAGTCGAAGCGAATGATCTGATTGAAGTCGTTAATGCCGGTGATCTTGCGATACTGCACATAAGGCTCGATCACGTGACGAAACCAGAAGGCGCCGTCGCCGCGGCGGAAGTCTTTCGCAAACGCCGGCGGCCGCACGTCGAGCTCAAACTCGCCGTAAGAGCGCGTGATGTTGCGGCTGAGCACGTCGCGTGTCGCGGGCTCGAGTGAATTTGAATAGAACGTGACGCGTCCCGAGCCGGAAGCAGTCACGGACCAACCGGCAAAACTCAACGGCAGTTCCAGACGCGGATTCAGATCGAGGCGTTGCACGATCGAAGGCGAGATTATCGGATTGCCGCCGACGTCGATTATGAACTGCGTCAGATCTTCCACCGTCTCCTTGCGGCTGACGCCTTCCGCCGCGCCGCTGAAAGAAAAGTAGACCGGCAGCTTTTTCAGAAAGCTCACGATTGTCGGACGTTTGTCAATCGAGATGCTCGGCAACTGCCTGATGCGAATGCGCGCGTTGGTCAGCGACGTGACCTGCGTGCGCGCGAGGAAGTTGAAGCTGTACTCGTTGTGATCTTTGTTGACGAAAACCTGCGACGTCTCTTCCGGCGAGATTGCCTGTTGGATGTTGTCGGAGAAGACCTGGCGAAACGCGAGGTTCGAAGTGATGTTTACGTCCGCGGCGGCGATGAAACCGTTTTTGAAGTAGTGCACGCCGTCGACGTAGATACTCGAACCGCCCTGATCGGGATG
>DASUPR010000318.1:0-3951 GCA_036281015.1 Pyrinomonadaceae bacterium | reverse complement strand
ACACACCAGCAACTTCGGACGATGCTCTTCCGCGATTCGCTGCAACTCGTCGTAATCGATCTGCTCCGTCTCGCGCGAAACGCCGTAGTCAGCAACTTTGTAACTGATGCCCGAGAAGTTCATCGGATGGCCGTGCGTGAGATGCCCGCCGTGCGAGAGGTTCATTCCGAGAATCTGATCGCCATACTGGATCGCCGCGAGATACACAGACATGTTCGCCTGCGCGCCGCTGTGCGGCTGCACGTTCGCGTGGTCGGCGCCAAACAACTCCTTCGCGCGATCGATCGCCGTCTGCTCGACGACGTCGGTCCACTCACAGCCGCCGTAATATCGCTTGCCCGGATAACCTTCGGCATACTTGTTCGTAAACACCGAGCCCGCGGCTTCAAGCACGGCTTCGCTGACGAAGTTTTCCGACGCGATCAGTTCCAAACCGTTCGCCTGGCGAGCCACTTCGTTATCGATCGCGCCGGCAATCACCGGATCGACGTCGGCAAGCGACGAGTTTCGAGAATCAGTCATTAGTTGCTTTGCTCCACTTCAGAGATCTTCGCCACGCGCGCGGCGTGACGTCCACCTGCAAATTCAGTCGAAAACCAAGCGCGCACGATTTTTGGAATATCGTCGACGGGCGTGGTGCGTGCGCCGATCGCGAGCACGTTCGCATCGTTGTGCTGGCGTGCGAGCCGCGCGATTTCTTCAGACCAGCACACAGCAGCGCGCACGCCGGGAACCTTGTTTGCGGTGATCGCCATGCCGGTGCCGGAACCGCAGACAAGCACGCCCTGTTCGACTTCTCCTTGCGCGACCTGTTCTGCGACCTTGCGCGCGAAGTCAGGATAGTCGACAGACTCATCAGAAGCGGTGCCCAGGTCGTCAAACTCGACGCCGAGATCCGTCAGCACCGTCTTCAACCGCTCTTTCTCAGCATAGCCGGCGTGGTCGCTGGCGAGAGCAATTCTCATCGTTGCTTAAACCTTCTTGAAGGAATGTAAAGAGAAGTTGGATGGTAACTCAGTCGCACCGCCCCGGCAAATTTAGGTTGTTTGGTTTCTCTGTGCCTCTGTGTCTCGGTGGTTTGTTTTTAACCACGGAGGCACAGAGACACAGAGAAGAGAGTCCCTCAGTTGCCTAACTCGCAGCGCTAAGCGAGAATGCACGGTCTATGCGCTGGTCAAGATTCTTTATACCCACACTCCGTGAAGACCCGGCAGATGCCGAGGTCATTTCTCACAAACTCCTGCTGCGCGCAGGCGTCGTCCGCCAACTTGCCGCCGGTATCTATTCTTATTTGCCGCTCGGTCAACGCGTCGCGATGAAAGTCATGCAGGTCCTGCGTGAAGAGATGAACGCTATCGGCGGCCAGGAATTCTACCTCCCCGCTCTGCATCCCGCTGAGCTTTGGAAGGAATCGGGACGTTGGGACGCTATCGGCGACGAGATGTTTCGCCTCAAGGATCGCAAGGGCGCGGACATGTGCCTCGGCATGACGCACGAAGAGATCTTCACCAGCATCGCGCGCCACGAGATTCGTTCGTACAAACAATTGCCGCAGGTCTGGTACCAGATTCAGATCAAGTTTCGCGACGAAGCGCGTCCGAAGTCGGGCCTGATGCGCATACGCTCGTTCATCATGAAAGACGCGTACACGTTTGACGTCGATCGCGCCGGCCTCGACAAGGCGTTCATCGATCAACGCGAAGCTTACAAAAACATCTTTACGCGTTGTGGACTGAATTTTCTGATCGTGGAAGCGTCCTCGGGCGCGATGGGCGGTTCGGAGTCAAACGAGTTCATGGCGCCGTCCCCCGCGGGTGAAGATCTGATCGTTCGCTGCGAGAACTGCGGCTACGCTGCAAACCTCGAAAAAGCAGTCTCGCGTCTCGCGCCAATCCATGACGAAGCTGGTCCGGACGCACCCGAGCAGTTTCCGACGCCAGGCGTGCGCACGATTGAAGATCTGACGACTTTCCCCGGCGGCGCGGAAAGCTCGCGACAGATCAAGTCGCTCGTGTACATGGCGACCATCGAAGGCGAACCACGTCCGGTGCTGGTACTGCTCCGTGGCGATCATCAGCTACACGAACAGAAGCTTGCGGACAGTCTGCGCGCAAGTGCAGTGCGTCCGGCGCAACCGGAAGAAATTCGTGAGATTCTCGGTGCATACCCCGGCAGTCTCGGTCCGGTCGGTGCTCGGCAAAAGTTTCCCAAGTTGTTCATCGTCGCCGACAACTCGTTGCAAAACCGCCGAAACATGACGACGGGCGCCAACAAAGACGACTACCACATTCGTGGTGTGGACACAGGGCGGGACTTCAAAGCCGATCAGTGGGCGGATCTACGGACGGTCGAATCAGGCGAAGGGTGCCCGCGCTGCGACTCCGGCACGCTCGAAGTCTTCAAAGGCATGGAGATCGGTCACATCTTCAAACTCGGAACCAAATATTCCGAGTCGATGGGCGCGACCGTGCTGAATGAAGAAGGCAAGGAAGTTCCGATCGTGATGGGCAGCTATGGCATCGGCGTCGAACGCATCATCACCGCCGCCGTCGAACAAAGCCACGACGAAAAAGGAATCATCTGGCCAAAGTCGATCACGCCGTTTGACGTCGTCGTGACGATTACCAACATCAAACAGGACAACCTGCGCGAAACGGGCGAGAAGCTGTATCACGACCTGCAACGCGCGGGTCTCGACGCGTTGCTGGACGACAGAGACGAACGCGCGGGCGTGAAATTCAACGATGCGGATCTGATCGGCGTCCCTTACCGGATCACGATCGGGAAAAAAGCCGCGGATGGCGTTGTCGAGCTATTCCACCGCCGCACAAAACAGAGCGAGGATGTTAAAATCTCCGAGGTTATTGCGCACGTGCAACGACTGGCATTATCGAGTTCTTGAGATCAGCAATGAAATTAGCGTGGCTCCTGCTAGCCTTAATCATCCCCGTCAAAGTCGGAGCAGCGCAGGACATTCTTCCGGAACTCGTCCGCCGGATTAAACCCTCGGCCGTCGCCATCGAAACCTTCGACGCGAAAGGCGAGAAGCTGTCGCGCGGCAGCGGCTTCTTCATCGAAAACGATCGCATCGTGACGAACCGTCACGTGATCGAAGGCGCGTTCCGCGCTGAAGTGCATTCGTCTAACGGAACTGTCTATCCGGTCAGGGGCGTTTTGGCCGTAGACGCTGAAGGCGACATCGCACTCCTCAAAGTGGACACACCCACACCCGCAATCCGTCCGCTACCACTCGACAAGACTTCGCCACAGGAGGGCGAGAGCGTCGTCGTCATCGGCAACCCACTTGGTTTGGAAGGTAGCGTGACGAACGGAATCGTCTCGGCCGTGCGCGACATTCCCACCTTTGGCCGCATAATTCAGATCACGGCGGCGATCTCTTCGGGTTCGAGCGGCAGTCCGGTCGTGAACATGCAGGGTCAGGTCATCGGTATCGCGACGCTTCAGATCACCGGCGGTCAAAGCGTCAACTTTGCCATTCCTTCCGAACGTATTTCTCAACTACAAGTCGCTACGATGACGTCGCTAGCGGATCTGGTCGCGACAACCGGCCGCAACAAGCGTGCGAAAGCAGTGCAGCTCTTCCGGGACGGTTTGAGTTTTCTATCCAAGGACGACTGCGAAAAAGCGCTGCCTTATTTTGAGAAAGCCGTCGAATCGGATAGCAGTTACGCCGACGCCTGGGCACAAGCGGGATTCTGCAACGAGAAGCTCGGCAAGCACGCGGAAGCGTTGGAAGCTTCAAAGAAGGCTGTTAGTTTGCGGCCTTCGGCTGAGTCGTACTTCAACATAGGTCTCGCCAGTTTTTATTTGAAGCAGTACAAGGATGCCGCCGAAGCTTATCGGGCGGCGATCAAGCTCGATCCATACAACGCCGCGGATGCTTACTACGCGCTCGGGCTTGTCTATCGGGATTGGGGTAAGGCCGACGAA
>DASUPR010000317.1:0-2569 GCA_036281015.1 Pyrinomonadaceae bacterium | reverse complement strand
CAGGAGGCGTTTCCGTTCGGCAGCGAGATGGCCTGGGATTCGACGGGTCAGGAAGAGGTCTATGCGTGGTGCAAATTCTTCGGTTACGACGACAAAGCGCTGGTCTCACTTAACTCGATCATCGGCTACATGCCCACGCTGCCGCACTGGGGCTACAACGGTAACGCGCGGCGTTACTGGGACTTTCTCTACGCCGGAAAGATCAGACGAATCGAGCGGCAACTCCATCATTACGGTTCCGGCCTGAACGCGATTCCGGTTCTTTCGCACTATCGTGAGAATCCTGCCGACGACTATCTACTGCGAGTCGGATACGGCGGCGCAATGGGTGCGTTGTCGAACATCGATCAGGAAGGCTTCGCGTCAGTCGCGTTTCATTCGTTTCCGTCAGCGCTCAAATGGGATCCTTACACCGGCGACTATGGTCCAAACTTCTTTGGCCATGCGCTGACCGTCGGCACGTATCTGATCGATCACCCGGAATTCGGTTGGCAGGTATTCGGAGGAAACGTGAGCCGTAGCGGTCAATGGGTCAACGTGCAACCGCTCGACTCTTTTCGCAAACGTGTTTACCTCGCATCGGTTGGTCTTTGGTTGGTCCTGGACGCCGGCACATTCGAACGAGTCTCACTGAACACGCGGACGAGTGCGGTGCGAATCACTCTCTCACCGGCCGATTCATTCACGACGCACGCTCGCCTGCGCGTGCAACAGCCCGCACGAATTGCGCGGATCGGAACTTACACTCCAACTATTAAGCTGGCTAACCAAAGAGACGCTTTTACGATCCCCCTTCGCCGCACAGCTACTTCGATTGAACTTTCCCCAAATCAGCCATAAGACACTGCGCAGGTATTGTGGAGAGTGGTGCAAAGCCTCAAGAGCCAAACGTGATCCGTACTGACTCTTGAGGCCAAAGCGGTGTTACTAACTAAAACGCAGTCCGCTGGATACCGCCTTTCAACGCCTCGTCAATGCGGGCGATGGATTCATTCAAATGCCCACGGACCTCGAGAGACGTGTTCAAGCCAGGCCTTGAAACGGTTCGCTGCAATTGCCCGCGAAGCGTTACAAGACTTTGACGCGCCAAAGTGCGCGCGTCTTCCGGCACCGCGGCATCTCGCAATACCATCCCGATCATCTTGCGCAGGTGTTCGCGTTGCAGCGAACGCCGATGACTGTTGATGTTGACCAACAAACCCTGCCCCTTTGTTTCCGCCCAGATCGAGTCCTGAATTTCCGTAAACAGCAAACCCAGAGTAAACGGCTCGACCGGCGGCGTAACTCTCAGTTCCGAGTCCTGAATTCGACTCAAAACTGTCGGCAGGAAAATTCGATCCAACACCTGCCGTTGCAGATTGAAGACCACCTGATGAACCGGCACGTCCATACGTCCCGGCGTGAAGGTGTTGAAATCGATAAAGCGCTCGTTTTCCAACTTGTTGAGCAGTTGCGGCTTGAATTGAAATGCCGTCGGCGCAAACAAGTTATCGCGCAACAGCGCCAGCGCTTGTTTTTGCTTGTCTGCCGGTACCGGTTCGAACGGCAAACGATTGCCCGGATCGCCGACATGGCTGCGGTAGTGGTACATGCCGCCGATGTACTTCGAAGTCAGGAACAGAGAATTTGCCGTCTGGCCGAGAGCGGAATTGAAGCTGCGCCTCAACACCTGATAACCCTCGCCCGGTTTCTCCAGCCGTTGCTCCATGTTGGTCCAGATTTCACGAGCCAGACCAACGCGGTGCGTGTAGTACTTCAGCGGATCGGTGCCCAGGTCGAAACGGTTGACCACTGGATCCATATCGAGTCCCGGACCAAACCCCGCATCTTCGTCAGTGTCGTAAGCCAGTTGCGGTTCGGCAGCGCGTGAAGCGATCTTGCGCAACTCAGCTTGCTCGGCTTCCATCGTCGGTGCGTCGATCGGTTTGTAAGCGTATTCGATCGCCCAGTAGTCGTATGGACCAAGCGTCGATTGGTGATACTCACCCTGTCTGCCGCCACGGGCCGCGATGTTGGTCGGAATGTAATCCATCACCGAGCCGGTAAGCCCGTCGCGTGCAGTAACGCCGGCGTCCTGCGCCTGCTCGAAACTGTGGATCGTGCTGGCGCGGAAGTTATGACGAAGTCCTAACGTGTGGCCCACTTCGTGAGCGGAGATCGCACGCAGGAAATCCTTGATGAACTTGTCAGCCTCGGAACCATTCGGATCCATGCCGCGAGCCGCCAGGAGGTCGAACGCAAACTCTGCATCCCGCACCGCGCCGGTAGCGAAATCGCATTGATAATGAGCGTTCATCACACTCCACGGCGCGACGAATGCTCGCGGAGTTGAATACTCCCACGGCATTGCGGCCGGATTGATATGCTCGTGCACTTCGCGCCGTGAGAATCGAGTCATTGCTTCCGAGAAGCGAATGTCCGCATCGTAGATCTGACCAGTGGCCGGATCGGTACGCGACGGTCCCTGTGCGAAGCCGGGGTCCGGGTAACCCGCAAACCACCATATCGTGCTGTAACGAGTGTCGCCGGGATCCCAATCCGCATCATCGGGCTGCTGCTTTACTTCGAT
>DASUPR010000316.1:0-7937 GCA_036281015.1 Pyrinomonadaceae bacterium | reverse complement strand
CAGATTGATCGTCACTTCTTCTGCTTCCAAACCACTCATCCGTTCCGCTTCTTCGACCGCTTTCTTGATCGCGTCGACCGCGGCGTCGGGATTCACGATCACGCCCTTGCGCAAGCCGCGAGCGTCCGCTTCACCGATGCCGACGATTTCAAGCAACCCGCCTTCGCCTGGCTCGCCCGCAATACACGTCACCTTGCTGGTCCCAATGTCGAGACCGATTGTGTGTTGCGTGCGCTTGGCCATCGGGGGTTTTCTCCTTAACCACAGATTCCACAGATTCTTCTGAGTATCTGTGTTGTCTGTGGATTATTCGTTCCTGCGTTCACCGTTTACTAACCCAACAACTGCTCTCTTCCCCTGGCTCAGGTCGATGTAACTGATCAGTGGACCACGCGCGGTTTGCCGTTGCGCGTCGAGCACGGTTAGTGCTTTCTGCAAACGCGTGCCTTGCTCTTGCGAGCCGAGCCGCACTTCGATCTGCGAATCGTCGCCGGCGAGCTGCACGCGCACGTCGCGCAGGTCCATCACGTTCACTTCACTCACGCGTTCGGAAAGGCCTTGTGCTTCCCACTCCTTTTGCAGTTCGAGAAACTTCGCGACGCGCGCGCGGTTCTCGGCTTGTCCGTTTTGCTCTTCGTTCCAGCCGCGCAGGAAGAACGGAGGCATTTGATCCGTCGACGCCATCTCGCCGAGATAAACCGCGTCGTCGTCTACCCAAATGAAGCGGCCCGACGAAGTGCGCACAACCGCGCGCGGCTGGCGTTCAGTGATGCGCACGCGAATCCCATCCGGCAACACGCGCGTGACGATCGCGTTGCGAACCCACGGCAGACTCTCGAGATGCTGGCTGATCGCCTGCAGATCCGCGCGCCACACGCCGGTCTCGCCGACATCGCGCCGCACCACTGCCTGAATGTCCTGAACCGAAGCGCGCATCGCGCCCTTCGTCTCGACCTTCTTGATCTGAAAGAAACTGGCAGACGCAGCCGCGCGATAAACAACCACCACGAGCAGACAGACGATCGCAATCAGCGCAATCCGCAATGCAGTCGGGACGTAACCGAGGAGCGATCGCAGCCGCGCGCCAATCGACTCAGCCGGAGCACGTTTGGCCGGACGTTGGCCCACGCCCGAACGCGACTTGCCGAGGCCCGTGCGGTTACCGACTTTTTGTGGAATGACTTGCTCTCTCACGCTTCCTCCTCCCTTCGTTTCTCTGCTTCAACGGTCGCGTTATCTGTGTTCATCCATGCTTCAGAATCGGAGCGCCACAACTCAACCTCGTACTCGAGTTCAATCCCTTGCTCTCTTTTGACTCGCTCGCGGATCTCTTCGGCCAACGCGAGCGCATCTTCAGCGCGCGCGTCCTCGCCCTCGGTGACGATGAAGTTCGCGTGTACCGGCGAAACGATCGCACTGCCGCGGCGTTGTCCCTTCATTCCCATCTCGTCGATGATCTTGCCCGTGCCGATCGTGCTTGCCGGCGGGTTCTTGAAGAAACAACCGGCGGAACGCGCGCCGTGCGGTTGTGTCGCGAGCCTGCGGCTCTTGACGTCGTCCATGCGCGCCTTGATTTGTTCCGGGTCGTCGGGCGTGAGCCTGAGCGTCGCGCCGAGCAACAGTTCACCTTCCGCGAACGATGTGTGGCGGTAGTTCCATTGAATGCTACTGCCGGGAATCTCAACCACTT
This sequence comes from Pyrinomonadaceae bacterium, assembly GCA_036281015.1. Taxonomy (GTDB): domain Bacteria; phylum Acidobacteriota; class Blastocatellia; order Pyrinomonadales; family Pyrinomonadaceae; genus PSRF01. Next base: position 6,247 of record DASUPR010000316.1, on the reverse strand, counting down.
TCCCTTCACGCGCGACGCGCACCGTTTCCGTGACGGTGCCGATCTCGTGACCAAAAGCACCGGCGTTCATCCAAAGCGCGCCGCCGACAGTTCCCGGGATGCCGCCGAGTCCTTCGATTCCTGCGAGACCGGCGCGAGCGACGTCGATGCAGAGACGCGGCAACGAATAGCCCGCGCTCACGGAGACAAGCTCGCCGTCGATCTGCACTTCGCCTTTCATGTTGCTCAAGCTCAGCACCACGTAATGATGATCGCGATCGTCGGCGAGCACGTTGCTGCCGGAGCCGAGTGGACGCCAACCGATGCCGGCCTGGTCCAACTCGTGAACGATCGCCGCGGCTTGTTCTTCAGTGTCCGGCGAGATGACCCAATCGATCGCGCCGCCAACACGCAAACTGGTCAACTCCGCGAAACGCTTCCCGCGCTCCGCGCTCACGCCCAACCGTCCAGTGATCTCCTCAACCGCTTGCATCTACTTCTTCAATCCTCTTCTCCGTGTCTCTGTGGTTAAAAACATTAGGCAACCACAGAGGCACTGAGACACAGAGTTTTCAAACTGACTTCCCTTGCGACTGTTCGCGTAACAGGAACAACAACTGCTCGCTCACTCGATTTACTGTTCCGGCGCCCAACGTCAACACGAGGTCGCCGGGTTGAATGCGCTCAACCATCGCCGCCGCGGCGTTGTCGAGCGACCCGATGTAGTTAACGTCCTTGTGTCCGAAACGCTTGATCGCCGCCGTCAGCGCTTCCGCAGTAACACCCTCAATCGGATCCTCACTCGCCGCGTAAATGTCCGTAAGAAACAACACGTCGGCGTTATTGAACGAACGCGCAAACTCCTGCATCAGATCGTGCGTGCGCGTGTAACGATGCGGCTGAAACAACACCACGATCCTTCGGCCACCCGAACCCAACTTCGCCGCGGCAAGCGTCGCGCGAATCTCCGTCGGATGATGGCCGTAGTCATCCACGACCAAAATCCCGTTCACCTCGCCCTTCGCCTGGAAACGCCGTCCCGCACCCGTGAAGCTGTACAACCCCTCGGCAATCTTCTCGAACGGCACTTCGAGTTCAAACCCGACGGCAATGGCGGCTAGAGCGTTGTAAACGTTGTGCACGCCCGGCACGCGCAGGACCATCTCGCCGATCACGTCCGTACCGCGCCACACGGTAAAACTCGATCCGAAATTACTGTCGTGCCGGATTCCGTGCGCGGAAACATCTGCCTGCGCGCTCAAGCCGTACGTCATGCGCCGCCGTTCGAGCAGCGGAATGATCGCCTGCACGTTCGGATCGTCGAGACACAACACCGACGAACCATAAAACGGCACCTTGTTCACAAAGCTCGCGAAGCACGCACGCACGTCGTCCATGTCGTGGTAGTAATCCATGTGCTCGCGATCGATGTTCGTCACGACGGCGATCGTCGGGGTCAACATCAGAAACGATCGATCGCTTTCGTCGGCTTCGACCACCATCAGGTCGCTCGTGCCGAGATGCGCGTTCGAACCAAACGCACCGACGACACCACCGACAACCATCGTCGGATCGAGTCCCGCATGGCCCAACACAGTCGCGACCATCGACGTCGTCGTCGTCTTGCCGTGCGAGCCCGCAACCGCGACCGTGTGCGGCTTGAGCCGCATCAGTTCCGCGAGCATCTCCGCGCGCGGAATCACGGGAATCGAACGCTGATGCGCCTGAACGATCTCCGGATTGTCGTCGCGCACGGCGGTCGAGCGAACCACAACGTGCGGGTGTCCGACATTCTCAGCGCTGTGACCTTCAAAGATCTCGACGCCCATTTGCTGCAAGCGATCGGTAACGCTCGAACGCTTCAGGTCGGAACCGGAGACACGGAAACCGAGATTGATCAGCACCTCGGCAATACCGGACATACCGATGCCGCCGATGCCGACAAAATGGACGTGTTGTATCCGTCTAAACATCCCTTAAATCCCTATCCCACTAACTCTTTAATCAGGTCTACTGCAGCAACAGCAGCATCTCCCCGCGCTAAACCCCGGCTAGCCTCTTCCATACGGCCTAGTTGAGAGGGATCTTGAACCAAAGCTCGGATCTCATGGATCAAGCGTTCGCCACTCAACTCCTGCTGCACGATCATTCGCGCCGCACCGGCCGCTTGCAACGCCTCCGCATTCTTGCGTTGATGATCATCCGCCGCGTACGGAAACGGAATCATGATCGACGCCTTCCCGGCAGCGATTAACTCCGCCGTCGTCGTCGCGCCCGCACGGCAGATCACCAAATCCGCGGCCGCGAAGTCGCTCATCATGTTGTCAATGTAGCTGCATACTTCCGCGTTTTCGTTCCAACCTGCGGCCTCGTACCCAGCTTTCACCTTTTCAAAATCCGCCGGACCAGTCTGGTGCTTGATCCGCAAATCCACCGGCAACGTCTTCAACTTCGGCAACGCCGCCACCATCGCTTCGTTGATCGCGCGCGCGCCTTGCGAGCCGCCGAAGATCAACAACGATAACTTCCCCGGCTCGTGTCGTTTCGCCGGTATTTCAAAAAACTCGCGCCGCACCGGATTGCCGGTCACGACCGCTTTACCGCGAAAGTACGGCAACGCCTGTTCGAACGACACCGCCGCACGATTCACAAAACGCGCGAGCACGCGGTTGGTCCAACCCGGCAACGCGTTTGATTCCATCACCAGCGTGGGCCGCCGCATCAACGCCGCCATCAACACGACCGGTCCGGAAACATAACCACCCGCGCCAACTACGACGTCGGGCCGAAACTCTCGAATCACGCGGCCCGCCGAGACAAAACTCTTCGGCAGGATCACCACGCCCTTCATGCGCGCCACGAAACTGACGTTCTTCAAACCCGTACTGTCAATGAGCGTCAACTCAAATCCGGCCTTCGGCACCAGCTTCGTTTCCAAACCGCGCGCGGTGCCCACGAAGCGAACCTTCGATTCCGGATCGCGCCGCATGATCTCCTGCGCGACAGCAATTCCCGGGTAAATGTGTCCGCCAGTGCCACCCGCTGCGATCAGAACATTCATTGTCAATTGCCAATTGCCGATTGCCGATTTAACTCCTGCGGCCGCTTAGTAAAATCGACCATCGGCAATCGAAAATCGGCAATGGTTCCGCTCGCGTGCTGCGAGATGTTCAACAAGATGCCGACCGCTGCGAGTGTCGGCACCAATGACGATCCGCCGTACGAAATAAACGGCAACGGAATTCCCTTCGTCGGCACGAGCGAAAGCACCACGCTGATGTTGAATAACGCCTGCGCGACGATGCTCGTCACGATGCCGAGACTCAACAACATTCCAAACCTGTCGGGTGCCAGCAGCGCCGTGCGGATACCGCGCCAGAGAAACAACGCGAACAAAGCAACAATCGCCAACGCGCCGACCAGTCCCAACTCCTCGCCGATCACGGCGAAGATGAAATCCGAATGCGCGAACGGCAGAAACAACATCTTCTGCTTGCCTTCCGCGAAACCAAGCCCTTGCACGCCACCCGAACCGACGGCGATCAGCGACTGCACCACCTGAAAACCCGCGCCCTGCTGATCGGCCCACGGATCGAGAAACGTGACCAGCCGTTTCAATCGCCACGGCACGAAGATCAGCAACCCCGCCGCCACGACCAGCGCCGGCGCCGCAGCCATCGCGAGATGGGCCACCCGCGCTCCGGCCGTGTAGATCATGACGACAAAGATCAACACGAGCATCATCGCCGTGCCCAGGTCCGGCTCGATTACGATCAGTCCCGCAAGAAACGCCGTCACCAGACCGCACGGAATGAACGTGCGCCACAAGTCGCCTTCCTCGCCCGCGCGCTTCTCGAGGAAGTAGGCGAGGAAAATGATCAGCACCAGTTTCGAAACTTCCGACGGCTGCAACGAAACGCCGGGAAGCTTGATCCAGCGATGCGCGCCGTTGCTGCTGCTGAAACCAAACACGGATAACAGCCCGATGCTTGTCAGCAAAAGCAATCCCCAAACGATCCGGCGGTTTTTTAGTTGTTGATAGTTGAACTGCATCATCAACAACATAACGACGAAGCCGATCGCCACCCACACGCCCTGCTTCAGCACGTAGTAAAACTGATTGCCGTTCTCCTTCGCGGCGATCACGGCTGACGCGCTATAGACCATCACCACGCCGAAAAGCGCGAGTGCGGTCGTCGCCGCGAAGAGCCACTTGTCTGGAGCTAGTTTGCGTGCCATTTGGCTTTTAAGTCCGCAACATCCCCTTTGAAAACTTTCCCTCGGTGTTCGAAACTCTCGAACATATCGAAGCTCGCGCACGCAGGCGCGAGCAATACAACGTCGCCTTTTTCAGCCGCCTCGAAAGATCTCGCGACCGCGTCTTTCATGTCCGACGCGCGTTCGAGCTTCGCGTATTCGCCGAGTTCATTCGCAATCGTTTCCGCGTCTTCTCCGATCAGCACGAGCTTTCGCACCTTGTCGCGGACCAGCGGCGCGAGCGGCGCGTACGGCGCCTTCTTTCCCTTGCCGCCGAGAATCAAAACAACCTGGCCGGCGTCGTTCGCAAACGCTTCGAGCGCTTTCAACGTCGCGTCAACGCTCGTCGCTTTCGAGTCGTTGTAAAACTTCACGCCGCGTATCTCATCGACAAACTCGAGCCGGTGCTCGACGGGATTGAACGCCCTGACCGTCTCGCGCATGGATTCAAACATCGATTCAACCTGGGCCCCCGCAGCGATTCCCACGGTCAACGCCGCCGCGACGTTCTCGACGTTGTGAAGCCCGCGCAACTTCATCTCACTCACACGCAACAGATCCTGTTCGCCTTCGTCCCAACGAAAAACCAGTTCGTCACCACGAAGAAAAACACCGCGCTCAAGCTCTTTTCGCACGCTGAAAGTCATCACCTTCGCGCGTAAACCTTCGGCCCACGACGAAACCGTCTCGTCATCCGCATTCAGCACCGCGACGTCTTCCTCAGTCTGGTTCATAAAGATGCGATGCTTCGCCGCGGCGTAATCGTTGAAGCTCTCGTAACGGTCCATGTGATTCGGCGTCACGTTCAAAACAACTGCGATCGACGGACGAAACGTCTTGATCGTCTCCAACTGAAAACTCGACAACTCCGCCACGGTCCAACCGTCGTCTCGCGAACTCTCAACCATCGAGATCAGCGCGCGGCCAATGTTTCCACCGACCTGCACTACGAAGCCCGCGTCACGCAACAATTCTCCAATCAACGACGTCGTGGTCGTCTTGCCGTTGCTGCCCGTGATCGCGACGACTCTTCCTTTCAAAAAACGCGCGGCGAGCTCAACTTCGCCGATAACTTCCGCGCCGGCTCGTTCGGCATAACGAATCGGAATGATCGTCGCCGGAACACCCGGGCTCACCACCACCAGCTCAATCTGGTCCAACAACCAACTCGGCGCTTCACCCGGCAACAGTCCAACGCCAACTTCCTTCAACGCCAACGCTTCCGCAGACCACTTCTCGAACGGCTTCTGATCGTTGAGGGCCACAGTCGCGCCCCGTTCCACCAAAAACCTCGCCGCCGCAATCCCACTGCGCGCCGCCCCAATTATCAAAACCTTTTTGCCCGCTACTTCCACTACCTGAGTTTCAATGTCGACAGACTCAACAACGCAAACAGAATCGCGAGGATCAAAAATCGAAACACGATCTTCGACTCCTTCCAATCCTGCATTTCAAAGTGGTGATGCAAGGGCGTCATCTTGAACAAACGCCGCCCGGTGCCGGTCGTGCGCTTCGTCATCTTGAACACCGATACCTGCAACATCACCGATACCGCCTCGATCACAAAAACGCCGCCCACCATCAACAGCATGAACTCCTGTTTGGTGAGCACGGCCACTGTGCCCATCGCGCCGCCGATCGCGAGACTCCCGACGTCGCCCATAAAGACCTGCGCAGGCGGCGCGTTGTACCAGAGAAATCCAAGACTCGCGCCGGCCATCGCGCCACAAAACACAGTCAACTCGGCCGCCTCAGGCCGGTGCGTCAGTTCCAAGTAACCCGCCCAACGCGCGTCGCTGCTGAGATAAGTGAATCCCGTCAACGCGCTCATCGCGATGAACGTCACGCTGATCGCGAGCCCGTCCAAACCGTCAGTCAAATTCACCGCGTTCGACGATCCCAACAGCACGATCACGATCAGAACCAGGTACAAGTAAGGGCCGATGAAGCTCTTGTTCGGATCAGCCGTCGCTTTAATAAAAGGAATGCTCAGGTTCCACGAATAACCCGT
>DASUPR010000315.1:0-10571 GCA_036281015.1 Pyrinomonadaceae bacterium | reverse complement strand
GGTTGGAACAGTAGCTACACGGGAGCACCGATTCCGGCTGCAGAGATGCGCCAATGGGTAGAGCAAACGGTGACGCGCATTCTCAGTCTCAAACCGCAGCGCGTGCTCGAAATCGGTTGTGGTACCGGCCTCTTGCTTTTTCGTCTTGCGCCACATTGTCAGGATTATTGGGCCACCGACTTCTCGCCAAACGCGCTACGTCACGTCGAGCAGGTTTGCGCCGCACACAACCTGGACAAGGTGAAGTTGTTCCAACGCTCTGCCGAAAACTTTACTGACTACGAGAACGAAGCCTTCGACACTGTAATCCTGAACTCAGTCATCCAGTACTTTCCTGACGTCAATTATCTGTTGCAGGTTTTGGCAGGCGCGGTCAGGGTTATCAAACCCGGTGGAACGATCTTTCTTGGCGACATCCGAAATATGCTTTCGCAGGAGGCGTTGCATACTTCGATTCAAGTGCATCATGCGCCTGTGGACCACACGATCTCGCAACTGCGGCAGCAGGTTCAAAAGAGCATCGCGCAGGAGGAGGAGCTGGTAATCGCGCCCGCGTTCTTCTACGCGCTGAGGCAGCACTTGCCGAACATTGCTCAAGTTCAGATCCGTCACAAACGCGGGCGTTATCAAAACGAGCTTTCGCGATTTCGCTACGACGTTGTGATCAAGATCGGCGAGACGGTTACTCCGGATCTTGAACACACGCGCTTAAACTGGCAGAAGCAGAACCTGTCGCTTACGGCGGTGGAGTCGCTGCTGACGACCACTAAACCTGGCGTTCTGCACCTCGTGGATGTTCCGAACGCACGCTGCGAGACGCAAGAAGCGATGGTCCAATTGTTGGCCAGCATGTCGCCGGATGAAGTAGCAGGCGACTTGCAAACGCTTCTGTCATTGTCAACAGAGGGCGACGGAGTCGATCCGGAAGAGTTCTGGAGGCTCAGCGAATCGTTGCCATACCTGGTCGAAGTAATCTGGAACGAATCAACTCGCTCGGGATTTTATGACGTGGTCCTGAAGCATCAAGCAACTGACGCGGCCGATGAGATCTATTCAGCGATCGCAACGTGCGTGACGCAAGCCGGTGAGTTGAGACCTTGGACCACCTACACCAACAATCCGTCGCAAGGCAAATTCGCTTCACGACTCGTACCGCAGTTGCGCGGTTACATCGAAGAAAAGCTGCCCTCGTACATGGTGCCGGCAGCGTTCGTCCTGCTCGCCGAGATGCCGCTCACTCCAAATGGGAAAGTGGATCGAAAACAGCTTGCCAAACTCGATCTCGGTGCCGCCGTTACCGCGGAGAGTTTCGTCGCACCACGCAACGAGACTGAAGCCGCGATCGCACAGATCTGGGCCGAAGTGCTCGATTTGGAGCGGGTCGGCGTCTACTCCGACTTCTTTGAGCTCGGTGGACACTCGCTGCGCGCAACACGAGTCATTTCGCGAATACACAAAACTTTTGGTATCGAGTTGCCGCTGCGCGGTCTGTTTGAATTCTCTACCGTAGCCGCGCTATCAGAAAAGATCGATGCCGCAAAAGGCGCCGCGCGTCCTCTGCCGCTGCCGCCAATCACGCGGATGTCGCGCGAGCAGAATCAGTTTCCGCTTTCATTTGCGCAACAGCGTCTGTGGTTCTTACATCAACTACAACTCGACGACGCGGCTTACAACGTGCCGATGGCCATACGCCTTACTGGTCCACTGGATCTTGCTGCTTTCGAGTCGACTCTGACTGAGATTGTACGTCGTCACGAAGTGCTTCGCACCACGTTTGCCGAAGTTGATGGTCAGGCAGTGCAGATCATCAATCCGCCGCCAACGCAGATCGCAATACCAGTCATCCATTTGACTCACCTGGAGGCGAGCGAACGGGAGGCTGAAGCGAAGCGATTCATCACGATCGAAGCTGGACGATCGTTCGACCTCAGCAAAGGCCCATTGCTGCGCGCAATTCTGCTGCGACTCAGCGACGAAGAACATCTCGCGCTGATGACGATGCACCACATCGTGATCGATGGCTGGTCATTGGGACTGCTCATTCGCGAGGTCGCAAGTTTATACCGGGCTTACTCTCAGAAACAGGCTTCGTCTCTCCCCGAGATGGACGTTCAGTACGCCGATTATTCCGTTTGGCAAAGGCAATGGCTCGAAGGCGAAATACTCGAACAGCAACTCGGCTACTGGAAGCAACAGCTCGCCGGCGCGCCGGCCGCGCTCGAGTTGCCGACCGATCGGCCGCGTCCGCCATTGCAAACGCAACGCGGTGCTCAGGAGTTGCTGCGGCTATCGCCAGGTTTGACTCGATCGTTAAATGACTTGAGCCGTCGCGAAGGTGTGACGTTATTCATGACGCTGCTCGCGGCGTGGCAAGTGCTGCTCAGTCGTTACAGCAATCAGAAAGATGTCGTGGTTGGAACCGACGTCGCCAATCGCACTTTCAGTGAGACAGAGGCCTTGGTGGGCTTCTTCTCCAACATGCTGGTGCTGCGCACGGACCTCTCGGGTAATCCCAGTTTTCGCAGTCTCTTACAGCGTGTGCGTGAGACGTGTCTGAATGCCTATGCGCATCAGAACACTCCGTTTGAAAAGCTGGTAGAGGAGTTGCAACCGAAGCGTGACTTGAGCCGGTCGCCGATCTTCCAGGTCACCTTCATTCTCCAGAATGCGCCGGCGAGCACTTTGGAACTGCCCGATGTCACCTTGACCTCGGTCGAAGTGGATAACAAGACTGCCAAGTTCGATCTCGCATTGCTGATGCGCGAAGAGGATGGCGCCTTACGCGGCATACTCGAATACAACACGGATCTATTCGAGGGGCGCACGATCGCGCGGCTGGCAGAACACTTCGAGGTGTTGCTGGCAGGAGTGGTCAACAATCCGCAAGAGCACGTTGACGACTTGCCGCTGTTGACGGCGAGCGAGCACCGGCAGACGGTGCTTGAGTGGAACGACAGCGCGGCTGTGTATCGTGACAATGCGAGTTTGCCGGAACTGTTTGCGGAACAGGTGGCGCGAACCCCTGCAGCCGTGGCCGTGCAATGTGAAGAGAGGGAACTCACTTACGCCGAACTGCACGCGCGCAGCAATCAACTGGCCCATCATCTGCGCCAGCTTGGCGTCGCCAGTGAGTCGCTGGTCGGCATTTGTCTGGAACGTTCTGTCGAGATGGTGGTGGCCCTGCTGGCAGTGCTCAAAACGGGCGCTGCTTATGTACCCCTCGATCCGGCCTACCCGCGCCAGCGTCTGGCCCTGGTGCTGGAAGATTCAGCGGTGCAAGTGCTGCTGACCCAGCACCACCTGCGTGCGCAACTGCCGGCTGAGCTGGAACTTGTCTGTCTGGATACCGATTGGAGCAGCATTGCGGCGCAAACTGAGGCCGAACTGCCCGCCCCGCTGGCCGGCAATCAGGCTTACGTCATTTACACCTCCGGCTCGACGGGCCGGCCCAAAGGAGTGCAGATCTCGCACCGGGCGCTGCTCAACTTCCTGAACTCGATGCAGCAGGCACCGGGCCTCACGGCTGCCGACACGTTGCTCTCAGTCACCACGCTCTCGTTCGATATAGCCGGGCTGGAGATCTATTTGCCCCTGCTCAACGGGGCGCGACTGGTGCTGGCCAGCCGGGAGACAGCCCTCGATGGCCGCCAATTAGCCCGGCTGCTGGAAAGCTCTGAGGCCACCATCATGCAGGCCACGCCGGCCACCTGGCGCATGTTGCTGGAAGCACAGTGGCAGGGCCGTAAGCAACTGAAGCTCTTGTGCGGTGGTGAAGCATTGCCCGGAGAACTGGCGGCCCAACTATTGGCCCAGGGCGCTGCCCTGTGGAACCTCTATGGTCCCACGGAGACCACCATCTGGTCGGCCCTGAAGCAAGTGGAGACAGCCGGCAACGGTATCGTCGCGCTGGGCAGGCCGATCGCCAACACGCAATTGTACGTGCTCAACGGCAGCCTGCAACCGGTGCCCGTGGGAGTGGCCGGAGAACTATTCATTGGTGGCGCTGGCCTGGCGCGCGGCTACTTCCAGCGCCCGGAACTGACCGCGGAACGCTTCCTTCCCGATCCTTTTGCGACCAGCGCCGGGGCCCGCCTCTATCGCACTGGCGACGTGGCGCGCTATCAGGCAAATGGCGAGCTGGAGTTTCTGGGGCGTATGGACCAGCAGGTGAAGGTGCGCGGGCATCGCATCGAGTTGGGTGAGATAGAAGCGGCGCTGGGACAACATCCGGCAGTGGCCGAAGCAGTAGTCATCGCGCGCGAACAGACGGCCGGTGAGAACCAGTTGATCGCGTACGTGGTGACGGGCCCGGAGGACACGGCGGCGCCGGAACAGCGGAGGGAAGAGCAGGCGGAACTGACCTCGCAATGGCAGATGGCCTGGGATGAGACCTACGCTGAGGGTGGGACGCCGGCCGAGGCGACGCTCAACCTGGCGGGTTGGAACAGTAGCTACACGGGAGCACCGATTCCGGCTGCAGAGATGCGCCAATGGGTAGAGCAAACGGTGACGCGCATTCTCAGTCTCAAACCGCAGCGCGTGCTCGAAATCGGTTGTGGTACCGGCCTCTTGCTCTTTCGTCTTGCGCCACACACCGACTATTACTGCGGCACAGATCTCTCTGCCCAAGCGCTCGACTGCGTTCGCGACCAGCTAAAGAATCACGATATTCCGGGAGTCTCGCTGACCCAGCGAGCCGCTGACGCGCTCGAGGATCTCGAAGGTGGTCCATTCGACGCCGTCATTCTCAACTCAGTCGTTCAATACTTTCCTGACGTCGATTACCTGGTGCGCGTGCTCGAACAAGCCGCGAGCAAGGTCCGGGAAGGTGGCGCAATCTTCATCGGTGACGTCCGCAATTTCCGGCTGTTGGAAGCTTTCCACGCATCCGTCGAGCTTTCTCGTGCGTCTGCCGCCCAGCCGGTGCGCGAACTGCGCCAACGGGTGAGGCAGCAAGTGCGCCAGGAGAAAGAGCTCTTACTCGACCCATCGTTCTTCGAGGCGCTGGCAGATTACTTGCCAAACATCAGACGCGTTGAGATTCAACTCAAGCGAGGGGACTTCGACAACGAGATGTCGCGCTTTCGTTACGACGTGACACTGCACGTCGGTGTTTCCCAAACCGAGAGCCGGCAAGCCGATGAATACGATTGGCAAGCGCAGAATCTGACGCTGGCAGATGTACAACAAATGCTGTCGGAGCAGAACCGCGAGACTCTGTGGATTAAACGTGTGCCTAACGCGCGGATCCAGTCATCCGTCAAGTCCGTGACACTGTTGAGCCAGGCGCTGGCTGATGCGAGCATCGGGGATCTAACTAATGATTTGACGACGATTGAAGCTGGCATCACAGCCGAAGATGTTTGGCAGTTAAGCGAAAGCATTCCTTACTCGCTGGAAGTTCGCTGGTCTGAGTGGCCGGAAGACAACTGTTTCGATCTTGTCTTCACGCACGCTGCCGCTAAGCCGCTTGCGTTAACCTCTGGTCCAAGGACGATTGCGAATGGTGATTGGCGTCGCTTCGCCAACAATCCATTGCGCGCGATGCTGATGGGCAATATCGAGCCGCGCCTGCGCAAGTACCTGGAAGAAAGGCTCCCCTCCTACATGATTCCCGCCACTTACATTCCGCTTCCGGCGCTGCCGCTGACGCCCAACGGCAAGATCGATCGTCTGGAATTAGCCAGGCTCGAGGTGAGCAGTACTTTGGCAACCGAGACGTTCGTCGCGCCTCGCACTCAGACTGAAGCTACAATAGCGACGATTTGGGCTGAGGTGCTGGATCTGAATCCGGTTGGTGTGCACTCCGACTTCTTCGATTTGGGTGGACACTCACTGCGCGCCACGCGCGTGATCTCGCGCTTGCATAAAACTTTCGGCGTCGAGCTGCCGCTGCGCGCACTGTTCGAGGCTTCGACTGTGGCCCAGTTGGCAGAAAAGATCGACGCTCTCTCCGGCACAGCGCGACCATCTCAAATCGCTTTGGTCTCACGCGAACAGAAGACTTTTTCTCCCTCCTTCGCGCAACAACGCCTGTGGTTTATTCATCAACTCGATCCGGCAAGCGCTTCGTACAACATACCTGCGACGGCACGTTTGACTGGTCAACTCCGCTTCACAGCTCTCGAACAAACTCTGACTGAAATCGTGCGTCGTCACGAAGTGTTGCGCACGACTTTCGTCGAGGTTAATGGTCAACCGGCTCAAGTGATTGGTCCTGCTGCACCGGCAAGGCTCAAAGTGTACGACCTGACAGCATTGCCAGAGAGCGCGCGAGAGACTGAAGCGCGAAGGCTTTGCCTGGCTGATGCGCAGCAACCGTTCGATCTCTCTGCTGGTCCATTGTGGCGCGCAAGCCTGATCAAGCTGAGTGAGCTGGAACACCTGGTCCAATTCACTATGCATCACATCATCAGTGACGGCTGGTCGATGGGAGTGCTGATCGACGAAGTGGCCAAGCTGTATGCGTCGTTGACCGCGCAGCAACCGTCGCCCTTACCGGAGTTGCAGGTTCAGTATCGCGACTTCGCTGCCTGGCAAAGAGACTGGCTGAATGGCGAAGTGCTCGAACAGCAGCTCTCGTACTGGAAACAACAACTCGCCGGCGCACCCGCAGCGCTCGAATTGCCAACCGACTATCCGCGACCTCCGCAACAAACCTTTCGTGCGGCCGAGCATGCTTTCGTGCTGCCAAAGGAGTTGAGCGAATCACTCAAGGTTCTCATGAATCGTGAGGGTGTCACGCCGTTCATGACGCTGCTCGCCGCGTTTCAGATCCTGTTGCAACGCTACACATACAAGGACGAAATCGTTGTTGGCGCTCCTGTTGCAGGCCGTGCCCGGCCCGAGATTGAGAACCTGATCGGACTGTTTATCAACACACTCGTGTTTCGCGCAGGCATGAGTGCGAACCTGACGTTCACCGAGTTGTTGCGGCGCACGCGCGAGACAACGCTACAAGCTCACGCAAATCAGGATGTGCCTTTTGACAAGTTGGTTGAGGAGTTGCTGCCCGATCGCGGTCTGAGTCGCCAACCACTATTCCAGGCGATGATGATCTACCAGAACCCGCCGGTCGCATCTCTCGATCTCGGGGAGTTGCGCGTCGAGCCGGCGAGCTTTGGTGGACAGGCTGTGGTGCGAACGGATCTTGACCTTTACGTTTGGGAAGGCGCCGAAGGATTCGACGCTAACTTCATGTACGCCGCGGATCTGTTCAAGCCGTCGACCATTGAACGCATGGCCCAGCGGCTTGTTCGTCTGCTCGAAAATGTAGTGACGAACGCTGACGCACACATCTCTGAGCTCGAATTGAGCGAGCCTCCCGCGTTGCCGAACATCTCAACCGTTAGTGATACCTCCAAAGAATTTCCACTTTCTTATCATCAGGAACGGTTGTGGTTCATCGATCAGTTCGAGACGGCAAACGTTTACGAGTCAAGCCCGACTTACCACAACATACCGCTGATTCTACATCTCAGTGAGCAAATAGATTGCGAACGGCTGGAGTTGAGCCTGAACGAGATTGTCGCGCGGCACGACGCGCTACGTACCCGGATCGCTACTGAAAACGCTCGCGGGCTGCAAGTGCTAAGTCCGGATGAGAATTTGAGTCTCAGGGTCGTGGACGTTGCCGGCGATCATTTGATGGACGCCGCGCTTGAAGAGATACGACAGCCCTTTATCCTTGCCAGCGAGTTGCCGATCAGGGCAGCACTTTTCCGCACTGCTAAAGAGTCTCTGCTCGTTGTCACGGTCCATCACATCGTTGCCGATCAGCGATCGCTCCAAATAATTGCCGAAGAGCTGGCTGAGATTTACACCGCGCGCCGCGAACGGAGAGCCCCGCGGTTGCCAAAACATCCGTTCCAATTCAATGAGTACGCAAACTGGCAGCGCGGATTTTCCGCGGGTGTGCTCGACTCGCTCTTGTTCTACTGGAAGTGGCAATTGCGCGGAAAATTGCAGGTGCTTGAACTGCCCGAAGACCGGCCACGTCCGGCGATCCATACGTACACCGCCGCAAGCAACACGTTCTTTTTCAGCGAACAGCTCGCGCGTCGCATCGAGGAACTTCCGGCAGACTCGTTTGCCACTGTGCTTGCGGCTTTCAAAGCTCTCGTGCACCGATACGCGAACCAGGACGAGATCATCGTTGGAGCTAGTGTGCCGTGCCGCAATCAATCGGGTACGGAGAACATAGTTGGTCCAATTGCAAACCTGCTCGTGTTGCGCAGCAATGTCGGAGGCAACCCAACATTCCGCGACTTGCTCGCTCAAGTGACGAAAACCATCGAGCAGGCCCGCTCACATCAGGAGATGCCGTTTGACAAACTGGTGCTCGAACTCGCGCCGGAAAAAGACATGAGTCGCACGGCGCTGTTCGATGTCCTCTTCCAGTTTGAAGATAAAGAACTCCCCGAGCTGAATATCGGCAACACGAAGGCGCGCATCGTCGATACAAATCTGGGGTATGGCAAGTATGACCTGAGTCTCTCGATTCGGCGCAGCACGAGCGGCCTGACGGGCACGATTGTTTACAACACGGACATCTACAACGACTCGACCATCGAGCAGATGATGTTCCACTTCGAAGTATTGCTCGAAGCGGTGACTGTGAATCCCGATCGGACCATCGATGACGTGGTGCTGCTTGGCGATGAAGAGGTGCAGCAGCAACTCGTCAGGTGGAACTCGACTCAAGCGACGTATCCCGCAGATAAAACCATTCACCAACTCTTCGAAGCTCAGACGGAAAAGACCCCCGACAATAAGGCAATCGTTGACGGCGACGAGTCGCTGACCTATCGCGAACTGGACCAGAGAGCCAACCAACTTGCTCATTTTCTTCGAGACCAGGGCGTTGGGCCGGATATGCTTGTCGCCGTTTGCCTTGAAAAATCTGCGGACCTGATCGTCACACTGCTGGCAATCTTGAAGGCCGGTGGTGCCTACCTGCCGCTGAATCCTGAGTTTCCCGAAGAGCGCCTGCGCTTCATGCTCGAAGATTCCCGCGCGGCGCATGCCGTCACTACGACACGGTGGAATCCCCCTGCAAAAATCCAATCGATGATCTATCTCGATCGCGATCGCGAGGCGATCTCGACTCAACCGATCGAGCGACCGGCCAGTAACACCGCGCCGCAGAACGTCGCTTACTGCATTTACACCTCCGGCTCAACCGGTAAGCCTAAAGGCGCGCTCGTGGAACATCGCAACGTCGTGCGTCTGTTGTTGAACGACAAAATCCAGTTTGAGTTCAGCGAGACCGACGTATGGACCATGTTTCACTCCTACTCGTTCGATTTCTCGGTGTGGGAGATGTATGGCGCGCTGCTTTACGGCGGCAAACTGGTCATCGTCTCGGGAGAGCAGATGAAAGATCCGCATCTCTTCCTCGACTTGCTGGCAGAAAAGAAAGTGACGGTACTCAATCAAACGCCTTCAGCCTTCAATAATCTTGCCCGCGAAGCACTCAAGCATCCGGGAAGGGAACTGACGCTGCGTTACGTAATTTTCGGTGGTGAGGAACTGCATCCGATCCAGTTGCTGGAGTGGCGTACAGCTTATCCGGACATCAAGCTGATCAATATGTATGGCATCACTGAGACAACAGTGCACGTCACTTTCAAAGAGATCACCGAGCGTGAGATCCACCAGAACATCAGTAACGTCGGTGTGCCGATTCCAACCACGACCACTTACATCATGGACTCAAAACTGCGGCTGCTGCCGGCAGGCGTACCCGGCGAGATCTGTGTCGGTGGACTCGGTGTGTGTCGCGGTTATCTCGATCGCGATGAATTGACGCGTCAAAAGTTCGTCGCGAATCCTTACAAACCCGAAGAGTTGATTTATCGGTCTGGAGATCTGGCGAAACTGCTTCCAAACGGCGAGATGGTTTATCTCGGCCGGATGGACGATCAAGTGCAGATTCGTGGCTTCCGAGTTGAGTTGAGCGAGGTTCGCAGTCACCTGCTCGAGCATCCGGCGGTGGCGAAAGCCGAGGTCATTGCCACACGGGTTCATTCGGACACGCTGGAGCTGGTCGCGTACATCGAGCGATCGTCGGAAGTCACCACAGCCGAGTTGCGCCAACTGCTGGCGCAGACACTTCCGTACTACATGGTGCCATCGGCTTTCGTGATGCTGAAGGCGCTGCCGATGACCGCGAATGGCAAACTCGATCGTCGCGCGCTCCCTGCGCCGGAACAAGTGCAATACCAACCGGAAGGCAACTATGCCGCGCCGCGCACTGCCGTCCAGGAAATACTGGCAGGAATTTGGAGTCAGGTGCTCAAGACTGAGCGAGTTGGCATCGATGACAACTTTTTCGAGCTCGGTGGACACTCTCTGCTCGCTACGCGGGTCATCTCATGTATCAGAGACGTGTTTCAACTTCAACTTCCTTTGCGCGTGATGTTTGAACAACCGACCGTCGCTGCGCTCGCGCAAGTCATTGAACAGGAACGAGCCACTGCTCAGCAGTTCCAACTGCCTGTGATTGGTTCAGTATCGCGCAATGGACGTTTGCCGCTCTCCTTCGCGCAACAGCGACTATGGTTTCTCGA